>NZ_DCSO01000026.1:21563-29138 GCF_002325665.1 Methylophaga sp. UBA1464 | reverse complement strand
CCGGACTGGTTTATCCGTTTGATGGAACCGGAAGCGGTCGCCTTCCGACGGCTTATCACTCGGGGCAGTCAATCTTATGGTTATCTGGTGGTGGAAGCCGATCCCAGCGATGAAGTCACCGAAGTTTGGCGCGATATGGAAACCTTGTTATTTTTGGGTTTGTTTTTCCTCACCGTGATTTCCAGCCTGATCTATTTGGCGTTATTACATGGTCTGAGGCCATTGCAACAATTAGCCGATGCATTGGGGCACCTGGAAAAAGGCGATTTTCATGCGCGGGTGGATACCGGCGGTGCCAAAGAATTAAAACCGATCCAGATTCGCTTTAATCATATGGCCGATGTATTGGAAACCACCATGGCTGAAAACCATGCCCTGGCAGGAAACATGCTGACCTTACAGGAATCTGAACGACGCGATTTGGCACGTGAATTACATGATGAGCTGGCACCCTGTTTGTTTGGTATACGCGTTGATCTGGCTGAAATTGAACGCATTGCCATTGAAAATAAATTGCCGGATGTCGAAGAAAAAGTCAGCTCGGTTAAATTGATTACCAGCCATATTCAATCACTGGTGCGTAAAATGCTCAGTCGTTTGCGGCCGATGACACTGGATGATTTGGGTTTGGTGGAAGCGTTGCGTGATATGTTACATAACTGGCGTGACCGGCAACCGGAAATTGATTGGGAATGGGATTTTGTTGGCGATTTCACCGGTCTGGCGGATACGCTTCAAGTGACGGTGTATCGCGTAGTGCAGGAATGTACAACCAATTGTGTTCGCCATGCTGAAGCCAGTCACGTACGGGTTGAAGTAAAGCGCGAAAAACAATATATAAAGGTAACGGTCACCGATGACGGTAAAGGGCTGGATACATCTGCCGTAAAAGGCTTTGGCTTGATCGGTATGCGAGAGAGGGTCTCGGCGTTAGGTGGTAAAATCGCGTTTGATACTGCCGAAGGTCAGGGTTTGCAGGTAAGGGTAATGATCCCTATGAAGAGTGAAAATAAAAAATGAAACCAAGTATCACAATCCTGGTAGTAGATGATCATCCGATTGTCAGAGCCGGCTGTCGGCAGTTAATTCAGCAAATTCCCTCGGCCAAAGTCGTAGAGGCTGAGACCGGTGAAGAAGGTTACCGGATGTTTCAGGAACTGTATCCGGATATGGTGTTACTGGATATCACCTTACCCGGTGTGGGCGGTCTTGAAGTATTACGCCGCATTCGGGCCAACCGTGATACCGCCAAGGTATTAATGTTCAGCATGCATGAGGATCCGGTCTTTGCCTCTCGGGCCATGCAAGCCGGAGCACGAGGTTACATCACCAAGAACAATGCAGCGGATCATCTGGTCGAAGCGGTCAGTAAAGTGCTGGAAGGTAAAATTTATCTCAGTCCTGATATGGCCCAGCAGCTGGCAATGTTGAACATTGATGCCGGTACCAGTGCGCTAAGTGATCTGTCGCGGCGTGAATTGGAAATTTTACGCTTACTTGGAGAAGGTAAGAGCATGAACGAAATTTCGGACGTTTTAGGCATCAGTTACAAAACTGTCGCGAATAATCTGACCCAGATAAAAGGCAAGCTGGACATTAATAAAACAGCGGAACTGATGCGTTTTGCAATCAGCCATGGTTTATCGTCCTAACAACTTGTTTTACTTGTATGTTTTTGAAAAGGAACATATTCCCGTTTTAAAAGGAGAAGTCGCTCATGGCGAATGGGCTTGCATTCAGTAAGCTGTATCACAAGTCCATAGGAATGTTCAGCTTCTATTGTCTTATATTTCTCTCTCCTTCTATGAAGGTTTAGCCAGACCCAATCGGTCTGGCTTTTTTTTTGCCTTTTTTTGCACTTTTTTCATCTTCGTACGTCTAAATGATAAGAGATCGCATTTAGACTTCCCACTGTGCGTCTTCTCTTGATAAGATGTCGCTTTCATTTCCACCGCCGACATCCGGTAACACAAGGAAAATTTTATGCATTTTAATTTCAGCCGACTATGTTGCCTGCTAGGCATCTGGTTGGTGCCTTCATTCACCAATGCTGGCGCATTAGATCAAGCTGTTGACCAACAGGTGCAAACCGATACCGCAGCCCAGCGTACCCAGCAGCAAATTGACAATCTGGATGATGAAACCCGCGAATTATTAGCGGAGTATCGCAGTGTTTTGAATCAGAAGGAAAGTCTGGCGGCCTATAACAGTCAACTTGAACAGCTTGTTTCATCTCAACAGGAAGAACTGTTGTCAGTTGAAGCGCAGTTAGCCAATATCGATACAACGCAACGCGATATTGTGCCATTAATGATCAAAATGGTGGATGTGATAGAACAGTTTGTTGAATTGGATAGCCCATTTTTACCTGAAGAACGTAATAGCCGCGTTGAACAGTTAAAAACAATGATGAACCGGGCTGATGTAACGCTGTCTGAAAAATTCCGTCGTATTCTGGAAGCCTACCAGGTTGAAACTGAATACGGTCGTACTTTGGAAGCCTATCAGGGTGAACTGGTCGCAGGTGATAGCAATCGTACCGTTGATTTCCTGCGCGTAGGCCGCGTAGGTCTTTATTACCTGACACTGGATCAACGCGAGGCGGGTATGTGGGATCAGGAATCAAAAAGCTGGCAACAGCTCCCCAGAGAATCCATTCAGTCCGTTGTACAAGGTCTGAAAGTAGCTCGTAAGCAATTACCACCCGATTTATTAACCCTGCCGGTAAGAACGCCAGAGGCGATCCAATGAGAAGTATTTCAACGATAATTATTTTTTTAATGGCTTTGCCATTCTCTGTTGTGGCAGAGGAAAAGCCTGTCAATCTCGACCAGTTACTTGATCAAGTCAAGCGTGAACGTGTCATTGAACAAGAGCAGAATCGTTTGCGGGAAGCCGAGTTTCTTGAAGCCCGTGACCGTCAGGCGCAATTGCTGGAGCAGGCCAAAGCAGATTTAGCTGCTGAAGAACGCCGAACAGAGCGGCTCAATGATGCGTTTGAAGAGAATGAATTCAAATTAGCCGAGCAGGAATCTTTGCTGCAGGAACGTTCCGGTTCGCTGGGTGAATTATTTGGCACAGTTCGTCAAATGGCCAATGACAGCCGGGCGGTTATTGAATCATCAATGACCAGTGTGCAGTATCCGGAACGTATCGCATTTCTGACAGAGTTAAGCGAACGAAAACAACAACCGAGCATCGATGAGTTACGTGAACTGTGGTTAGTCTTGCAACACGAAATGACCCATTCAGGCAAAGTGGAACAGTTTCCAGCCCAGGTCATCACGGCAAACGGGGAAGTGGCAGATCGCGATGTGACCCGTGTCGGTGTGTTTACTGCTTTCAGTGATGGCAAGTTTCTGCGTTACATGTCTGAAAACCGTAATCTGGTGGAATTAGCCAGACAGCCGGTACAGCGCTTACGCGATCAAATTGAAGCATTTGAAAATAGTGATCCAGGTGAGTTGAAGACAGTCGTGGTTGATCCGACTCGCGGTGCAATTATGGCGTTACTGGTGCAAACACCTGATTTGCGTGAACGTATTCAACAAGGTGGCTGGATTGGTTATATCATTCTGATTTTGGGTGCAATTGGTTTACTGATTGCGCTGATTCGTTTTGTGACATTGATGCGGCTGGAGCGTGGCGTCAGCAAGCAGCAAAAATCCAAAGAATTGAATCTGAAAAATCCGTTGGGCCGAATCCTGTCTGTATACAGCGACAAGATTGCTCAGGATGTAGAAACGCTTTCTTTAAAACTGGATGAAGCCATTCTCCGGGAAACACCGAGTATTGAACGGGGGCTGGTGACACTGGCGATTCTGGCTGCTGTAGCACCGATGCTGGGTCTGTTAGGAACGGTTTCCGGCATGATCGAAACGTTCCAGTCGATTACGTTGTTTGGGACCGGTGATCCGAAACTGATGTCCGGCGGTATCTCACAAGCTTTGGTGACCACCGAGTTAGGTTTGGCAGTAGCGATTCCTATTTTATTAATTCATAGCGCTTTATCGAGCAAGAGTAATCGTTTGATTCAAATTCTTGATGAAGAGAGTGCAGCGATTGTTGCTCGTAACGCTGAAACACAAACTCTGAACCGTGACGGATAATTTCTTTCAGATACAGCTGCTGATGGAAAGCGGCGGCACAGTGCTCTGGCTGATTTTGCTGGCGTCGATTTTAATGTGGACACTAATCATTGAACGCTATGTGTTTATCTGGTTCCTGCATCCACGTGAAGTTCGCAAGATGATGGATGAGTGGCACCAGCGTGACGATTTGGCCAGTTGGTATGCCCAGCAAATCCGCCAGGGCATGATTGCTGAAAGCCAGGTGATGCTGGAGCGCTTTCTGATTTTGATTCGAACGCTGACCGTTGCATTACCGATGCTGGGATTATTAGGCACAGTAAACGGCATGATCCAGACCTTCGATGTGATGACCGTTTTCGGAACCGGTAATACTCGCGGTATGGCGGGTGGTATCTCAGTGGCATTGATAACGACGATGGGCGGTTTGCTGACTGCTTTATCAGGGCTCTATTTCATTACTCAGCTGGAACAGCGTGTTGCCCGAGAAGTTAATAACGTGGCTGACGCCCTACGCAGAGATTAGGAAAGTTTATGCGAAAACGACATTCCCGCCGTCAAAGTGGCGGTATAGCTGAAATCAACATGACACCTTTGATTGATATGGTGTTTATATTGCTGATCTTTTTTATTGTCACCACCTCGTTTGTTAAGGAAACCGGTGTTGATGTAAACCGTCCATCGGCTAAAACAGCGGTGGAGAAAGAGCGTGCAAATATCCTGATCTCGATTCGTGAAAATGATGAAATCTGGATGGATCAACGACAGATCGATCGCCGTGCTGTACGTGCCAATGTGGAACGGATGTATGCTGAAAACCCGGAAGGTTCGGTGATTATTCTGGCGGATGAAAATGCGAAAACCGGTATATTGATTGAAGTCATGGATCAGGCACGTCTGGCAGGAGTTGCGAATGTCTCAATTGCTGCTGAACGAGACTAGTCGCGGAGACTCATCGACTATGCGTATCTTGATCGGATTATTACTGGCGATAGTGGTCAACTATGGTCTGTTTACTTTAATGAAAGAGATGACCACTTCTGACAGCAGTCTTTATCGCGATGATAATGAAATGCTGGTACTGGACTTTGTGCGTCTGAAACAGGAAGAAACGCCACCTGAGACGATAAAGCGTGAGATCCCGAAAAAACCACCACCGCCGGAAGAGCCGCCACCGCCAACACCCACAACTGCGCCAAAAATGACGCAGCCTGATGTTCAACAACCCAAAATGGACATGCCGAGAATTGATGTGCCGCTGAATATTGCCGGTCAGCCTTATCTGGGGGATTTCAGTGCCGAGCCGGCACCAGCGCCTTCACCCAGTCCGGTGCAAGGCCCACAAATGGATGATGAAGTGGTGCCATTGGTACGAATTCCACCGAATTATCCACGTGTTGCTCAGCGTCGCGGTATTGAAGGTGTGGTGACCGTAGCCTTTACCATAACCCGTGATGGCAGGGTAAAAGATCCCGTAGTGGTGTCTGCCAACCCGGAGAATGTATTTGATAATGCGGCGATGACGGCCATTCTCAAATGGAAGTTCAAACCGAAAGTTGTTGATGGTGAGTCGGTTGAACGTCGGGCAACCCAGGAAATTGAATTTAAGCTGGCCAGATAATGAAGAAAATACTGAATCATAAATTCGCTGTGATGATCATACTGAGTAGTCTTATCTGGCCATTTTCAGTGCTGGCAGATGACTATTTACTGACCGAAAAAACCTACAAAGCGCTGAGTGCTGCTCAGGAAAAAATGGAGCAGCAACAGTATCGGCAGGCTGAAGCGGATCTGAAAAAGCTGATTGGTGAGACAGAGTCAGGCTCATACGAACGGGCGGTAGTATTGCAAACACTGGGTTATTTGTATTCAGAAACGGAACAATACAAGCAGGCCGCAGAACAGTTTGAACAGGCATTAGCACTCAATGCCTTACCTGAAGATGTGACTCATAATCTGCGCTACAATCTTGCTCAGCTGTTAATCGGAGATGGACGTTATCAAAAAGGCATTGATTTGCTGACAGCCTGGTTAAAGGATGAACCTCAGGCAAACAGCAGTGCCTATGTTCTGCTGGCAACGGCGTATTATCAAATCAATCAATTCACCAAAGTTGTTGAAGCGATTCGAGTCGCCATCCAACGAGATAAATCACCCAAAGAAAACTGGTATCGATTGCAGCTGTCGGCGCATATGGAAATGCAGCAATACAGTCAATCAATAGACGTGCTGGAAATTCTCATTGAGCAGTTTCCAGTGAATAAAACCTATTGGGATCAATTGGCTGCTCTCTACGCCCAACAGGAAAAACGACTTACCTCCCTGGCGGTGCAGATGTTGGCTAAGCGACTGAATCTTGGTGACAAAGACACGGTATTGCGCCTGGCGAATATGTATCGATATCTGAATATTCCCTATAAATCTGCTCAGCTTTTACAAAAATCTATGGATGATGGCGTGATTGAACGGAATTTCAAAAACCTTGAATCGCTTGCTGACAGTTGGTTAGCGGCCAGAGAAAATGAAAATGCCACTCAGGTTTTAGCTCGTATGCAATCAATGGACGCTTCAGGTGAGACCGATCTGAAACTCGCCAGAGTTTTCATCAGTATGGAAAGCTGGCCTGAAGCGGCCGGGCCTTTACAGCAAAGCCTGGAAAAATTACCGGAAGACAAGCTCGGTCAGGCGTGGATGCTTTCGGGTATGGTTAATTATCATTTGGGAAACATGGAGCAATCCGAGCAACATCTGAACCGTGCGCTGAATTACTCGGAAGTACGTAATCAGGCGTCGCAATGGCTGAGACATCTCCAGAACACAAGGCCGGATAAGGAAGATGCCTGAAGCCGCATTGAACGAACTGAAAGCGCAGCTGGTTCAACATTATCGGTGGCTGCGTCAGTATGGTTGCAATGATTCACATAGTGGTAATGCGTCTTTCCGCTGGCACAACCAGATATGGGTGACACCTACAGGCTGTTGCGCAGACACGCTCGCACCGGAAATGCTGGTGCCATGTGATGTTGATGGACAAATTGGTGATGGCGCTTCGCTTGATGCGCCGCTACACTTGGCAACCTATCAGCATAATCCGGCAACGAAAGCCATTTTTCATAGCCATGGGCCACATGCCATTGCAATGACGATGAATGGTAAAGACTTTATTCCTTTGGATTTTGAAGGGCAGTATTACTTTCCCAGCGTACCGGTTATTACGATTAACTATGCTGAATATGTGGAAAAGTCACCGTTGGCTGTAGCTCAGGGCTTGGCGAGAAATAAAGTTGTCATTGTTCGCGGGCATGGTGTGTATGCCTGTGCGGAAACCATCAATCTGGCCTATAAGTGGAGTTGCTCGGTAGAGTTGTCTGCAAAAACAGCCTGGCTTACTGCTCAGCTATAATCCGCTTTACACGAAACCAATTCGTACAAAATAAGTCAAAAGGGTCTGTTTATCTTCCGTCTCCAGCAGTGGTGGAGACGGAAG
>NZ_DCSO01000026.1:21110-21381 GCF_002325665.1 Methylophaga sp. UBA1464 | reverse complement strand
GACCAATGACTGCCGAAAAAGCCTTATCTTTTTCCCACTCAGAAGCCACGTATTTGCGTACTCCGCACTTAAATACAACAGATCCAGCAGCCGTTCGGACGGAACTTGCAGCCTATTTCAATGCCAACTTCGAACGTTATGAATCGCTGTTTGATACCTTGAAATCTGACGATGGGTATTACCAGAAAAGTATTCCGTTACGTCATCCATTGATTTTTTATTTCGGTCATACAGCAACATTTTTTGTTAATAAACTGTTACTGGCAGGCTT
>NZ_DCSO01000026.1:18268-21034 GCF_002325665.1 Methylophaga sp. UBA1464 | reverse complement strand
CTGGCAGGCTTGTTAACGCAACGAATCAATCCACGTTTTGAATCGATGTTTGCTGTAGGTGTGGATGAAATGAGCTGGGATGATCTCAATGATGCACATTATGACTGGCCGACAGTAGCGGAAGTTAAAGCCTATCGCCAACAGGTAAAAAAAACGGTAAATCAACTTATTCAAACAGCACCGCTGCAATTGCCCATAAATTGGGAAAATCCCTGGTGGGCAATCATGATGGGTATTGAGCATGAACAGATTCATCTGGAAACGTCATCGGTATTAATCCGGCAACAGCAATTACAGTGGGTGCAACCCCATGCGGCCTGGCTGGCATGTGACATTTCCAGACCAGCTCCTGAAAACGCACTTTTGCAAGTGGAAGCCGGTACGGTTAGTCTCGGAAAATCATTTGATGATGCTTATTACGGTTGGGATAACGAATATGGTCAGCATCAAGCTGATGTAGAAGCGTTTAAGGCTGCAAGGTATCTGGTCAGTAATCAGGAGTTTTTAGCTTTTGTTGAAGCTGGCGGCTATCTGCAGCGACATTACTGGCAGGAAGAAGGGCTGCAATGGCGTGAATTTACTCAAGCTGAATATCCGACATTCTGGATAAAAACGAATCAAGGTTGGCAGTTGCGATTAATGGCCGAGGTGGTGCCGATGCGTTGGGATTGGCCGGCAGAAGTCAACTACCATGAAGCCAAGGCATTTTGTGCATGGAAGGCTGAACAAACCGGTGAAACCGTGCGCCTGCCTACTGAAGATGAATGGTATCGTCTGGTCGAGGTTTCAGGCCTCGAAGAGCTGAACGAAACGCCGGCAGCAGCAAATATTCATCTGGATCATTTTGCCTCCTCCTGTCCGGTCAATCATTTCGCCCAGGGTGATTTCTATGATGTGAGGGGGAATGTATGGCAATGGACCGAAACACCGATTTATCCATTTGATGGATCCCAGGTTCATCGCTTATATGATGACTTCACCACACCAACCTATGATGGAAAACACAATCTGATCAAAGGCGGCAGCTGGGTTTCCTGTGGTAATGAAACGCGTTTATCATCACGTTATGCTTTCAGACGTCACTTTTTCCAACATGCCGGTTTCCGCTATGTGGTCTCAGAGGCCCCGGTGGTAAATCTCGATTCAAATTACGAAACCGACAAAATGCTCTCAGAATATGCCGAGTTCCACTACGGTGAAAGCTATTTTGATGTGCCGAACTTTCAAAAAGCCATTGCTCGGTTAGCTATCGAAAAAATGTCTGGCAAACCATCACGACGTGCTCTCGATCTGGGTTGTGCTGTGGGACGGGCCAGTTTCGAATTAGCCAGGCATTTTGATCAGGTAACAGGAATTGATTTCTCGGCACGCCTGATTAATCTGGGGGTCCAGCTCAAACGGGATGGTGTCGTTCGCTATGCTGTAGCCGATGAAGGTGATTTATTACTCTACCGTGAACAGCGGCTGGCGAATTTTGGATTGGAAAAGACAGCTCACAAAGTCGATTTTATGCAGGGGGATGCCTGTAATCTCAAAGCGGTATACAGCAATTATGATTTAGTGCTGGCAGCGAATTTATTAGACCGTTTGTATGACCCGATTTTATTTTTAAAACAGATACATGAACGGATTAATGCGGGTGGCTTGCTGGTGCTGGCTTCGCCGTATACATGGCTGGAAGAACACACGGATAAAGCCAATTGGCTGGGTGGTTTCAAAAAAGACGGAGAAAGCTTTTCCACACTGGACGGCATCAAAAGCGTGCTGGAAAAACACTTTCAGCTGATTGATGGTCCATTTTCACAACCCTTTGTTATCCGTGAAACCCGACGTAAATTCCAGCATACTCTGTCAGAGGTGACTATCTGGGAACGTCGACATGTCGAAGATTGATTTTGATCAGAAAATAGATCGCAGCGGCACGTATAGTCTTAAATACGATGCCCGCCAGCGACTGTTTGGCCGTGAGGATGCGATTCCTCTGTGGTTGGGTGATATGGATTTTGTTGCCCCTGAGGCCGTAACCCGGGCGTTGACAGTCAGAGCTGAGCATCCTTTGTACGGTTATAGTGAATATCCAGCGGCCCTGTATCAGGCGACTCAGGAATGGTTTCTGCGTCGTCATCACTGGCATATTGCCACTGAACATATTCTGATCTGTCCCGGCGTAGTGCCTTCATTGCATGCCACCATTATGGCGCTCACGGAAAAGCATGAGCAGGTTATTGCTCAGCCCCCGGTCTATTTTCCGTTTTTCTCAGCCGTCACAGAGACACAGCGCGAACTGGTCGTAAATCCGTTAGTACTGGTGGACGATTATTACCAGATGAACTTCGATCAATTGGCTGAACAAGCCGCTTCTGGCGCAAAAATGCTGTTGCTCTGTTCGCCGCATAATCCCGGAGGGCGTGTCTGGAGCGAAGCTGAACTGCAGAAACTCCTCGATATCGCCAGACAACATCAACTCATCATTCTCAGTGATGAAATTCATGCGGATTTGGTATTTACCGGCAACAAGCATATTCCGCTGGCATCCCTGGCAAAGGATGTGCCCATTGTGACTGCGGTATCAGCCAGCAAGACATTCAATATTGCCGGGCTGGGCATGTCGATGTTGATCGTGCCGGATAGCGAGCATAAAAAGGCAATTGAATCGGTTTTTAATTCCTGGCATGTCAGTGCTGCCAATCCGTTCAGTATTGAAGCAACCATCGCTGCCTACCGGCATGGTGATGACTGGTTGGAACAGTTACTGGTTTACCTGCA
>NZ_DCSO01000026.1:12657-18162 GCF_002325665.1 Methylophaga sp. UBA1464 | reverse complement strand
CAGTTACTGGTTTACCTGCAACAAAGCTATGAGTGGGTAAAACAGTTTTTTGCTGTACATTTACCCAAAATCAGGGTGTTGCCATTACAATCGACCTATCTTATATGGCTGGATTGTCAGGCTTTGCTGCTGAATGACAAACAACTGCGAACTTTTTTTGTTCAGCAGGCTGGTGTGGCGATGAATCCAGGCGTGATGTTTGGTGATGCAGGCAGTGGTTTTATGCGCATGAATATTGCAGCACCGCGATCTGTGATTGAACAGGCTTGTCAGCAAATTATTACAGCCTGGGAAAATATGCAATGAAGCATTCCAGTCAACAAGCCCTAAATCAGGTGATGAATTATCAGATGATTAGGTAATGAAGTTATTTCAATAATGTGAGGTTTAATATGCAGCAGATTATTGGTGATGCCGCAGGGGAAATCTGGAAGTATCTCAAAAAGAATGGCGCCACAAGCACCTCTAAATTAGCAGCAGAATGTGCTCTGGACAGTAAGTCGTTTCAGCGGGCTGTAGGCTGGTTATGCCGTGAAGATAAACTCAGTTTGACGCAAAAAGGCCGTAGCGAAATTATCGACCTTAAAGAACGTTAATCTGCCGGTAAACCTTCCTTCACGGTAAACGCACCGCGGACACTGCCGACACTGAATCCTGTTGCCTGATCTTCGGGGTACAGTTTTTTCAGCTCTGCCTTTATGGGGTCAGGTATTTTTTCTCCGTGGCAGGATATGCAGACCAGGTCAGTGCCAATAGCCTTCATCAGTCGCCATTGCTTAATGCCATCGTTATCAACCTGCTCACTGAATGTGAGCTTTTTAACCGTTTCGCCTTTTTCCAGTCGTTTTTCGAAATTCCCCAACACCCTGGCTTCCCATTCATCAGCCTTATTTTCAGGATTTCTTACTTTCAGTGCGGTGCGACTCACATCAAGATTGTATTTTGCTGAAACCTGCTGAGCTACTTTAGGAGCAATATCCTTGCAGACCCCTATGGTTTTTACAGAACCATCGGTTTGCATTGATAACATCAATGCGGATTTGAGCGTTTCAGCAAATTCTTTTATCGCCTGATTAGCCTGAGTTTTAAATTCCTTTGCGTCATCAGCCTGAACTGAAAAGGCAAAAAACAGAAATGGGATAAAAACTATCTGCCGAATATTCATAACCTTGCTCCACGTCGGGTCATTAAAATGCGTTGCCTTGTGACAGGCCAATTTTTTTGAGCAATTTTGCCATCGGACAAAAACCAGTAAAAGCTGCCTGAAGCATATTTATACCCACAACTGCAGTGAACCACAGCCAGTAAATATGATGCAACTGTGAAAGCAATAAACTTATCAGGATAAAACTTCCAGCCAAAGCAAAAACCATTTTATCTGTATTCATGTTGTTTCTCTCTATAATTAGTTGTTACTAATATTAGATAGCAATTATATGTGATGCAAGCTTAGTTATTTCATCGCCGTGCTCTAGATGCTTGTACATCCGGCTTTTATCCTGCTAACCTTCGGGCAACTTGATTTTTTTGACTAAGAGAAAATGACCAATATCTACGACGCTTCGGCAATTGAGGTTCTAACGGGATTGGACCCGGTCAGAAAACGACCCGGCATGTATACCGATACCACAAGACCGAATCATCTGGCTCAGGAAGTCATTGATAATAGCGTCGATGAAGCCATTGCCGGTCATGCGACAAATATCGAAGTCATCCTGCATCCTGACAACTCGCTTGAAGTCATTGATGATGGACGCGGTATGCCGGTGGATATTCACCCTGAAGAAGGTGTGCCGGGTGTTGAAGTTATTCTGACCCGCCTGCATGCCGGTGGTAAGTTTTCCAATAAAAACTACCGTTTCTCAGGTGGTCTGCATGGTGTCGGTGTCTCTGTTGTTAATGCCTTATCCAAACGACTGGAAGTCAATATTCGCCGTGATGGCATCAGCTATAGCATTGCATTTGAAAATGGTCTGTTGGTTGAGCCTTTAACCGAAACCGGGACGGTTGGCAAAAAAAATACCGGTACCAGTGTCAGGTTCTGGCCGGACACCAGTTTCTTTGATGCACCGAAGTTTCTCGTCTCACGTCTGCGTCATGTTTTACGAGCCAAAGCGGTATTATGTCCCGGTTTAGTGGTTACCTTTGAAGATTTAAGTGGTGCCGAAAAACAAAATGATCGCTGGTGTTATGAAGATGGTTTAAACAGTTATCTCGCCAATGCGATGACTGATTTGCCATGTGTGCCTGCGAAACCATTTGTTGGCCATTTTGCCGATGAAAATCAAGAAGTCGATTGGGCATTGATGTGGCAACTTGAACCAGCCGAAGTGATTGCGGAGAGTTACGTCAATCTGATTCCTACGGCGCAGGGCGGCACTCATGTAAACGGTTTGCGTTCCGGCCTGCTGGATGCTTTACGGGAATTTTGTGAATTTCGCAGCTTGCTGCCCCGCGGTGTCAAACTTTCTGCTGAGGATATCTGGGAACGCTGCAGTTACGTGTTATCCGTTAAATTGCAGGATCCCCAGTTTTCCGGTCAAACCAAAGAACGTTTGTCCTCCAGACAATGTGCCGGGTTTGTTGCAGGTGCAGTAAAAGACTCATTCAGCTTATGGCTTAATCACCATATTGAAGATGGCGAAAAGATTGCTGAACTGGCGATTAGCAATGCACAGTCACGGTTAAAACAAGCCAAAAAAGTGGTGCGTAAACGCGTTCAGTCCGGCCCGGCATTGCCAGGTAAACTGGCGGACTGTACGTCACAGGATCCCTCACGTACCGAACTGTTTCTGGTCGAAGGGGATTCTGCTGGTGGCAGTGCCAAACAAGGTCGGGATCGGGTATTTCAGGCCATTATGCCGCTGCGTGGAAAGATTCTGAATACCTGGGAAGTCGAAGCTTCCCAAGTGCTGGCCTCCCAGGAGGTTCATGATATTGCTGTGGCAGTAGGCGTTGATCCGGGGTCGGATGATCTTACCGGTCTGCGCTACGGCAAAATCTGTATTCTTGCCGATGCTGACTCGGATGGCGCGCATATCGCCACGCTGTTATGTGCCTTATTTGTCCGTCATTTTCGTCCATTGGTTGAAGCCGGACATATCTGCGTGGCGATGCCACCGTTATATCGAGTCGATGTGGGTAAGCAGGTTTTTTATGCACTGGATGATGAAGAACGCCAGATCATTCTGGATCGTATCGAACGGGATAAAATCAAAGGCAAAGTCAGCACCCAGCGCTTTAAAGGTCTGGGGGAAATGAATCCTTTGCAATTACGTGAAACCACCATGGCACCGGATACTCGCCGTCTGATTCGTCTGACCATTGATGCTGATGACGATACCTTTATGACCCTTGATAAACTGCTGGCTAAAAAACGGGCAGGGGATCGTAAGGTCTGGCTGGAACAGCATGGCGATTTGGCTGATGGTTTAATCTGAACTGAGAATTTTAAATGAGTGCATTAGTCGACGATCTGGAACAGCAACCGCTTAGAGAGTTTACCGAAAAAGCGTATCTGGGTTATTCCATGTACGTCATTCTGGATCGGGCCCTGCCACATCTGGCGGATGGTCTGAAGCCGGTGCAACGTCGCATTGTATATGCGATGTCAGAACTGGGTCTCAGTGCGGTTTCCAAACACAAAAAATCCGCTCGTACGGTGGGTGACGTTTTAGGTAAATATCATCCGCATGGTGATTCGGCCTGTTATGAAGCCATGGTATTGATGGCGCAGCCATTCTCCTACCGTTATACCCTGATTGATGGTCAGGGTAACTGGGGTTCGATGGATGATCCCAAATCGTTTGCCGCGATGCGGTATACCGAAGCACGTCTGGCACCGTATGCCCAAACCCTGTTAACTGAGCTGGGGCAAGGCACGGTTGAATGGATGCCTAATTTTGATGGCACCATGGATGAGCCACAACTGCTACCGGCTCGTCTTCCCAATGTATTATTGAATGGTGCCACCGGTATTGCGGTGGGTATGGCAACCGATATTCTGCCGCATAACCTGCGGGAAGTGGTCAATGCCTGTCTGTTGTTACTGAAATCACCGAAAAGCACATTAGATGATTTGCTAACCGAAATTCAGGGACCGGATTTCCCCACAGGCGGCGAAATTGTTTCATCACAAGCAGAAATTCGCCGGATTTACGAAACAGGTCATGGTTCGATACGCCAACGTGCCGCTTATAAAGTCGAAGACAATGAAATTGTGATTCATGCACTGCCATATCAGACTTCCGGTGCCAAAGTGCTGGAACAGATCGCCGCACAGATGAATAACAAAAAGCTGCCAATGGTGGCGGATTTACGGGATGAATCCGATCACGAACAGGCGGTTCGTCTGGTGATTGTGCCGCGTTCCAATCGGGTGGATATTGAAAGTCTGATGTCACATCTGTTTGCGACTACTGATTTGGAACGCAGTTATCGCGTCAATATGAACATGATTGGTCTTGATGGCCGGCCGCAGGTGAAAAATCTGCTGCAGATGCTCAGCGAATGGCTGACCTACCGCATTCAAACGGTACGTCGTCGTTTGCAGTTCCGGCTGGATAAAGTGCTGGATCGCATGCATGTGCTGGAAGGTTTATTGATCGCCTATCTGAATATTGATGAAGTCATTGCCATTATCCGTCACGAAGATGATCCCAAAGCGGAGCTGATGGCCCGATTCAGTCTGAGTGATCGTCAGGCCGAATCGATTCTTGAATTACGTTTACGGCATTTGGCCAAACTGGAGGAAATGAAGCTCAAAGGCGAAATGGATGAGCTCAGCAAGGAACGTAAATCACTGGAATTATTACTGAGCTCGGAAACCCGTTTGAAATCGTTGATCCGCAAAGAGTTGACAGCCGATGCTGAAAAATATGGTGATGATCGGCGCAGTGAAATCAAACAACGTGATGCGGCCAAAGCGCTCAGTGAAACCGAGTTATTACCGACAGAACCGTTAACTATTGTGCTCTCAGCCAGTGGCTGGGTGCGTGCTGCCAAAGGCCATGATGTGGATCCGGGATCGCTAAATTACCGAACCGGGGATCGCTATCTGGCCTCGGTGAAAACCCGCAGTAATCAGCAAGTGGTGTTTCTGGATGAAAGTGGACGCAGTTATTCTCTGGCGGCGCATACCTTGCCATCAGCAAGAGGGCAGGGAGAGCCATTAAGCGGGCGCTTGCAATCTGCCCCCGAAGTAAGGTTTATTGCCGTAATTGCTGCCGAAAATGATCAGATGGTGTTGCTATCCAATACGGCAGGTTATGGTTTTGTGACCCGCTTTGATAATTTACTGGCCAAAAATAAAGCGGGCAAAGCCCTATTTAATCTGCCGGAGAAAGCGGCATTGTTGCCACCACTGGTGTTGGATACCAAGACGCCACAGCAACTGGCTGTAGCTGCTGGTGATGGTCGTTTGCTGGTGTTCCCGATCAGTGAAGTGCCAGAATTAAATAAAGGTAAAGGCGTACGGCTTATCAATATTCCGCAGGCTCGCTTTAG
>NZ_DCSO01000026.1:8926-12549 GCF_002325665.1 Methylophaga sp. UBA1464 | reverse complement strand
CGCAGGCTCGCTTTAGCAGCGGGCAGGAGTGGTTGCAATCGGTCACATTGGTCCCGGAAAATCACAGCCTGACGCTGCATGCCGGACGTCGTCATCTGACATTGAAAACGGCTGATTTGCAACACTATGCAGGAGAGCGCGGAAAACGCGGTCACAAGCTGCCGAGAGGATTACAAAAAGTCAGTTCGGTCGAAGTAGCCGAGTAAAAAGCTCGGTTATTTGTTATCCTGTTTGGCATTAAATCACAATGCCTGATAGAGATGCTGGATTTACCTTCTGATCATTTTTCCGTTACTGCCGTATTGCTGAAAAAAGCCAGTCAGCACCGCTGGGCCAGTCATTCCTGGTCTCTGCTCGGTGTGATGCCAGGCCTCAGCGAAACGCAATTGTCCAATGCGCAGGAATCAGGCGAGCTGCATTATTATTCCGATCTGCATCTGCGTTTATTTCGGCATTATTGTGAAAGTTACTACCATAACCTGATGTCTGAACAGGCCAAGATCTATTTTATCGGGCGCCTGGAAAATGACCAGTTATCACCCGTTTTACTGACCGTGGATTTCGATGAGGCGGCTTCGTATATGGAAGCTGGCGATCAGGTACTGGAAGCACCATTGCCGGATGAATTATGTGTCTGGCTGGAACGGTTTCTACTTTACCACTATGCCCCGGAAGCACCTAAAAAACGCCGACGTGAACGCTGGAAAGATAAAGATGGAGGTGCCAGATGAAAGAAAAATCAGCATCCGAAAATTTCCTGGCGCGCTGGTCTCGCCGCAAACAACAGTCTGAAGTACTGACAAATCACGCCGTTGAGAACTCACCTGATGTAGAGCCATCTGAACCGGCAGTAGCAAAAGATCCCGCTGAGTTACCCATCTGGCAACGAGATGACGTGGATCCTGAAACCAGGCAGCAGGCTTTAAGAGATTTATTTCGTAAACCGGGCTTTAATAAAACTGACGGCCTTGAAGAATACGAAAACGACTATAACTATCATGCTTTTGCCGGATTAGGCTCTGTGGTGACGCATGAGATGAAGCGCATGCTGGAGCGTCAGCTGGAAGCAGATGAAACAGCTGAACCGTCAACAACAGCAGATTCAACAGAAAATCCTTTACAGGATGAAGATGCAAAACCGCGAAATACTCGCGACGAGGAGGATTAACCCATTGCATAACGTGGTTTTGGAAGCAGGTCGAATTGAAATTCATCCTGTGCAATTGATTGAGTTTGAATCCCGTGGAAGATTGTTAATTATCGGCAGTAGCGAGGCGATTTCTGCCGTAGCTCCACATTGTCAGACATTAACGATAACTGCGTTAGTGAGTGATGCTGCGACTGTCAGTGCTGAAGAAGTTTCGGTTTTAGCAGGTGAGTTGACTGGTTTAACCGGCTGGCTGGGTGAGTTTGATGCGATTATTTCTGGTCAAACGTTACGATTCGATTTGGTTCTGGATTTGAGTGACTCGTCAATTCTCAAACAGAAAGTTTCGCCTTTAGGCTATTTTGCACCGGGTGATAATCAACAGGCATTGGCAGAAGCCTTACAGCAGTTACCGGATTTGATTGGTGTTTTCGATAAACCACGCTATTTCCAATACAAACCGACTATCTGTGCCCATTCCCGACGTGGTATTAATGGCTGTAATCAATGTCTTGAAGCCTGCCCGGCCGAGGCTGTGAGCCACGCTGGTGATGAAGTCAGAGTGGATCCCAATTTATGTCAGGGGTGTGGCAGCTGTGTGGCGGTATGCCCTTCCGGGGCAATGAATTACGCATTGCCGACGCTGGATGTCAGTCTCGAACGGTTACGCTCTATGCTGCAGCAATATGATGAACTGGAAAGCCTGCCACCGCATATTTTGATCCATGATGAATCCAATGCACAAACCTTGCTGGAAATGCGCGGTCATGAACTCACTGATGATGTGATTACGTTCTCGATTGAAGAAATTGGTGCATTGAGTATGCCTTTCTGGTTGGCTGCCATAGCTTATGGTGCCAGTGGTGTTACAGTCTGGGATGCACTGACCCACGACGATCATGACTGGCTGGAATTACAGCAGCAAATGCAGTTAAGCAATGAATTATTGAACGGTATGGGGTATCCGGCTGCAATTCACTGGCATCAGGGCAATGATTTCACTGCATTACAAACTCATCTTAAACAACTTTCCAAAACAGATGCTGCTGCTCCGGGTCGTTTTGCCGGTATGGATAATAAACGGCGGGTCAGTACTCTGGCCTTATCCCATCTATACGAACATGCCCCGGCACCACAGGCAGAAATTAAACTTGAAAAGCCCGCGCCATTTGGTGAGATTCTGGTTGATAAACAGGCTTGTACTTTATGTATGTCCTGCGTATCGGTCTGTCCGGTGGGATCCTTGGTTGATGGGGTGGACAAGCCGCAACTCAACTTTATAGAAGATTTATGTGTGCAATGCGGTATTTGTGAAACGGCTTGTCCGGAAAATGCCATCACGCTGTCACCTCGTTATCTTTATCAGCGGGATCAGGCACGCCAAAAACGTGTATTGCATGAAGAGGCGATTTTTCATTGCATCAGTTGCGCAAAACCATTTGCCACACAGAAAATGATCGATACCATTACCGAAAAATTAAAAGATCACCACATGTTCCAGGGCGCTGCTTTGGAGCAATTGAAAATGTGTGAAGACTGTCGTGTAAAAGCAATGTTCAAAAAAGGTTGATAGGCGTGGAAGATATTGAAGAAACTCAATGGCGTGCCCAAACATACGCCTTATTAGCTAATTTGCTGGCGGCCCCGCCACAACAGAATTTACTGGATAACATTGTCAGTCTGCAGGTTACTCATCCTGAAAGTCCTCTGGGGCAGGGCTGGAAGGCTTTGGTAGAAGCTGCCGGAAAATACAATGCCGAACAAATTGCGGATGAATATCAATTATTGTTTATCGGTCTGGCGCAAGGTGAGGTTATTCCTTACGGCTCGTATTATCAGAGCGGCTTTTTAAATGAAAAGCCACTGGCAAAATTACGCATAGATTTAGGCAAACTCGGACTTGAGCGGCAACAGGACAAAGCGGAGCCGGAAGACCATATCGCCGGGGAGTGTGATGTGATGCGTTTGATTCTGACAGCTAACGGCACGCCAATCATAGATGATAAAACCTTTTTTAATACGCACTTACGACCCTGGGCAGTCAAATTCTTTACTGACTTGGCGAAAGCCAAAAGTGCTGCTTTTTACGGCGGGGTGGCATTATTGGGTAAACATTTTACAGAAGCTGAACTTCAACGCCTCGAACAATGACAAATAGTTTGATTTTGTGGGCGAATATCCTTGAACACTCATGTCGTCTGCGCGATAATTAACACTCAAATTTGTTGTCGACGCTGACAACCTCTTGCTTGTCAATGCACTGAATTTCATCCGGAGAAATCATGACTGCAAAGCCATCAAATAGCCGCAGAGAATTTCTGCACAAATTGACTGCCACCATTGGTGGAACGGCGACACTGGCACTGACAGCAAATACGCTGCAAGCCGCCCCAAAACAAGCAGTTGAAACTCCCGCTAAACCTGCTCCCGCTGCAAAAGGTTATCAACATACTGAGCATGTTGAGACTTACTACCA
>NZ_DCSO01000026.1:5554-8788 GCF_002325665.1 Methylophaga sp. UBA1464 | reverse complement strand
TGACGCTATGAAACTGACTAAACGTGATCCGGCAGCTATTCGCAGTGATAAATCAGGCGTTAACCGTCGTACATTCCTGAAAGGTTCAGGTATTGCTGCGGGTGGCGCAGCCTTTATGAGTCTGTTGCCTACCGCAATGATTCAAAAAGCAGACGCGGCTGAAGGCCGCCAGCCGGCTTATGATGAAGGCGAAATCACCAGGGTACGCAGTGTCTGTAGTCATTGCAGCGTAGGTTGCGGTGTCACTGCAGAAGTGCAAAACGGTGTGTGGATCGGTCAGGAACCAAGTTTTGATCATCCTTTCAATCTGGGGTCGCATTGTGCCAAAGGGGCATCGGTCCGCGAACATGGTCACGGTGACAAACGTCTTAAATATCCGATGAAAAAAGTCGATGGCAAATGGCAACGATTGTCATGGGATCAAGCGATCGAAGAAATCGGCACACATATGCTGAACATACGAGAAACTTCAGGACCGGATTCGGTTTACTGGCTGGGCTCTGCAAAATTCAGCAATGAGCAGGCTTACCTGTTCCGCAAATTTGCCGCATTCTGGGGCACCAATAACGTCGATCACCAAGCACGGATATGTCATTCCACCACTGTTGCCGGGGTAGCCAATACCTGGGGCTATGGTGCAATGACCAACTCTTATAATGACATTCATAATTCAAAAGCAATTTTCATCATTGGTGCCAATCCGGCCGAAGCTCATCCGGTTTCGTTACAACATATTTTCCGTGGTAAAGAACGTGGTGCACCGATCATTGTAGTCGACCCGCGCTTCAGTCGTACCGCCGCCCATGCGGATCAGTTTATTCGTATCCGCAGTGGTTCTGATATCCCGTTTGTCTGGGGTATGTTGTGGCACATTTTTGAAAATCGCTGGGAAGATAAAAGCTTTATCGATCAGCGTGTTTATGGAATGGAAGAGATCCGTAAGGAAGTGGCGAACTGGCCACCGGCGGAAGTCGAAAGAGTCAGTGGCGCCAAGGAAGCGGATGTTTATCAGGCCGCCAAAACCATGGCCGAACACCGTCCCGGTACGGTTATCTGGTGTATGGGCATTACCCAGCATACCGTGGGTAACAGTAATACCCGCGCATTATGCATTCTGCAGTTAGCGCTGGGTAATATGGGGGTTTCCGGTGGTGGAACCAATATCTTCCGTGGCCATGACAACGTTCAGGGAGCCACCGACTTCGGTGTGGTTTCTAACAGTCTGCCGGGTTATTACGGTCTGGCTGAAGGTGCCTGGGAGCATTGGGCCCGGGTATGGAATGTCGAGCTGGACTGGCTGAAACAGAAATTCGATCAAACCAAATACGAAGAAGTTGAAGGCACTGCGGTGTCACCGATGTATACCAACGGCATTACGGTTTCCCGCTGGATTGATGGTGTCTTGGAAAATAAAGATAACATCGACCAGAATGATGCCATCAAAGCGATGGTGCTTTGGGGGCATGCGCCAAACAGCCAGACTCGTGGCCCGGAAATGAAAGAAGCCATGGAAAAGCTGGATTTACTGGTGGTGGTGGATCCTTATCCAACGGTTTCTGCCGTTATGAATGATCGCCAAGACGGGGTGTATTTATTACCCGCTTCAACCCAGTTTGAAACCTATGGTTCACTGACTTCATCAAATCGTTCAGTGCAATGGCGTTTCCAAATCATCAAGCCATTATTTGAATCATTGCCTGATCACACCATCATGTACAAATTCGCCAAAAAATTCGGCTTTGAACAGGAACTGTGCAATCAGATCGAAGTGAATGGTGAAGAGCCATTGATTGAAGATATCACGCGCGAATACAACAGAGGCATGTGGGCAGTTGGTTACACTGGTCAGTCGCCAGAACGTCTCAAATTGCAATCTGAAAACCTGCATACCTTCAATACCACCACATTGAAAGCCGAGGGCGGCCCATGCGATGGTGAAATTTACGGTTTGCCCTGGCCTTGCTGGGGACCACCGGAAATGAAACATCCGGGCAGTCATATTCTGTATGACAACTCTACACCGGTAGCTGAAGGCGGTGGTCCATTCCGTGCCCGCTTTGGTGTGGAACGTGATGGCGTCAACCTGTTATCTGAAGAAGGCTCCAGTACAGTGGGGGCTGAACTCACGGATGGTTATCCTGAATTTACCGATACCATGCTCAAGGAGCTGGGCTGGTGGGATGATCTGACCGCTGAGGAAAAAGCCGAGGCCGAAGGTAAAAACTGGAAAACCGATTTATCGGGTGGTATCCAACGTGTCGCCATCAAACATGGTTGTGCGCCTTATGGTAATGCCAAAGCGCGGGCAGTAGTCTGGCAGTTCCCGGATCCAGTACCAATTCACCGTGAACCGCTGTATACAACCCGTCGTGATCTGGTGGAAAAATATCCTACCTATGAAGATCGCCGCAGCTTTTATCGTCTGCCGACGCGTTATGGTTCAATTCAGGCGAAAGATTTCAGTAAAGACTTCCCATTAATCATGACCAGTGGCCGACTGGTGGAATACGAGGGTGGTGGTGAAGAAACCCGTTCTAATCCATGGCTGGCTGAGTTACAGCAGGATATGTTTATCGAAATTAATCCGGCTGATGCCAACAATGCAGGCATTAAAGATGGTCAGCAGGTATGGGTGGATGGTCCTGAAGGGGGAACCATCAAAGTAATGGCAATGGTGACCCAGCGTGTTGAGCGTGGCGTAGTGTTTATGCCGTTCCACTTTGGCGGCCACTATCAGGGTAAGGATTTGATTGATAATTACCCTGAAGGCACTGTGCCACATGTTCGAGGTGAATCGTGTAACACCGTATTCACTTATGGTTATGACTCCGTAACGGCGATGCAGGAAACGAAAGTTTCTCTCTGTCGTATCCGTGCTGCCTAATTAAGGGGATTGCTAAATGGCTCGAATGAAGTTTTTGTGTGATGCCGAGCGTTGTATTGAATGCAATGCCTGTGTCACTGCCTGTAAAAATGAACATGAAGTACCCTGGGGTATTAACCGTCGCCGCGTCGTCACTATCGATGATGGGATTCCAGGTGAAAAATCTATCTCAGTTGCCTGCATGCATTGCAGCGATGCGCCATGCCAAGCGGTATGCCCGGTAGATTGCTTCTACACCACAGATGATGGTGTGGTATTGCATGACAAAGATATTTGCATTGGTTGTGGTTATTGCTTTTATGCCTGCCCATTTGGCGCGCCGCAATATCCACAAGAAGGTGCTTTTGGTG
>NZ_DCSO01000026.1:0-5507 GCF_002325665.1 Methylophaga sp. UBA1464 | reverse complement strand
GCCCGCGGCAAAATGGACAAATGTACTTTCTGTGCGGGTGGCCCGGAAGAAGATAACTCGGCGGCTGAAGTTGAAAAATATGGTCGTAACCGTTTAGCCGAAGGTAAACTGCCATTGTGTGCTGAAATGTGTTCTACAAAAGCATTAATTGCTGGTGATGGTGATATTGTTGCTGATTTGTTCCGCAGTCGTGTGGTACGCCGCGGTGGACGTCCTGATAACTGGGGTTGGGCAACAGCCTACAAGGATTAATCATGAGATTGATTATTTTAATGCTTGGCGCCTTTCTACTTTCTGCCTGTTACGAAGACACTGATGTAACCATGCATAAAGCGGGCGTTTATAAAGGCAAGGAAGATAGTCATGCTTTATCTGCAGAAGAACGTGCTGAGGTCTTAAAGCAACGTTTCAACAGCGTACAAACGGATCGCTAACGGAGTAAGCATGTCTGCAACGGCTACTATGAATAATCGTAAAAAAACATCGCTCTGGGCAATGCTGATCATTGTGTTGGCTATTCTGGTGTTGCCGTTAACCGGATATTTATATGTACACTTCACCGGCACGGATACTGTTGCAGAAGAATCCAATCCGCGTGCTGATACCTGGCGTCAGGTTCGTGAAGGCAACAAAGGTTACAGTGCGGTTAAAGGTCAGGAAACCAATGTACTGATTGAAGGCGCTGGTCAAAACTGGCGTCAGTTGCGTAATGGTCCTATTGCAACGTACGGTGCCTGGTTACTCAGCGGCGTGTTAGTGATTCTCGCAGCATTTTATTTATGGCGGGGTGAGGTCAAACTCAATCATCCTCGAACTGGCAAGACCGTTGAGCGTTGGACATTAAATGAGCGGCGTTTGCATTGGACTACAGCAACATTGTTTATCTTGCTGGCAATCACTGGTCTGAGCTTATTGTACGGGCGTTTCGCTTTGATACCGTTGTTGGGCTATCCGGGGTTTTCTGCATACGCCACTGCCGCCAAATGGATACACAACGTACTAGGCCCTGTGTTTATGGTGGCTTTGTTTATTATCCTCATTAAATGGTTCAAAAATAATCTGTTCACCAAAGTGGATATCCAGTGGTTTAAAGACTTTGGTGGCATGATAGGTGATAAGCATCCCTCTGCTGGTAAATTTAATGGTGGGGAGAAAGTGTGGTTCTGGACTTTGGCAACGGCCGGTGTGGCATTATGCTTTTCGGGCCTGGTGCTGGATTTCCCTAACTTTGGTCAAGAGCGTTTCGTTATTATTGTCGCCCATCTGATTCATATTCTGACAGCAATGCTGTTAATGGCATTTTCACTCGGGCATATCTACATCGGTACCATCGGTACGGAAGGCGCACTTGAAGGTATGACAACCGGACACGTTGATGTTGCCTGGGCTGAACAACACCATGATTTGTGGTTAAAAGAACTGGAACAAGCACCACAAAAACCCAGACAGTAATTTGCGCAAATCAGATACCTGTTATCAGCCGGACAGTGAAAACTGTTCGGCTGTTGTTTTTTTGAGCTATCAAAACGAATTTCTCTCCTGCTCCAATTTGGATCATTTTTTTCCTTTCAACATCGCCTAAAACCAACTCAACGGTGCATTGTGCATTTATTTAGTGCATTTTTGAACTCTTGCCAAAGCGCTTAATCTTATCTTTAAACAAAAGCTTGATTTCGCTTTAATTTTCGGTCGTCATCAGGCTTCACAACAGCAGTTAGCCATGATAGTTTTGACAGGATTTTAAATTATAAAAGCCAAAGCAGGCTAAGAAGTGAGAGAGGCAGTACATGATCGAGCAACCCATCAGTGCTCAAAAAACTGGTAAAAAAACCAAGTTGGCACGCATTACCAGTAAAGGTCGGCAGATTGATCCCAAAGCGTTGGCCGAAGTCCGGCAATTGCTGGGCGATGCATCCAGACAAAAAGATCTTTTGATAGAACATCTGCATAAAATCCAGGACTTTTACAAACATATCTCGGCAGCACATTTAGTTGCGTTAGCCTATGAAATGAAATTGTCACGGGCAGAAGTCTATGAAGTAGCCACCTTCTACCATCATTTTGATGTGATTAAAGAAGGCGATACCATCCCGGCTGATTTAACCGTGCGGGTCTGTGATTCCATGAGCTGCGAAATGGCCGGTGCAGAAGGTCTTATCGATTCGCTTGAAACGGCAATGGGCCAAAAAGTACGAGTACAGCGTGTCCCTTGTATCGGACGTTGTGACAAAGCCCCGGTTGCCGTAGTGGGTATGCATCCTGTTGAGTTTGCCGATGTTCAAAAAGTCGATGAACTGGTTGAACAGAATGTCACGGAGCCTGAAACGATTGCACCGATTTTGTTTGAACAGTATGTGGAAAATGGTGGTTACTCCATTTATCAACAGTGCATGGCGGGTCAGCATAAAGTCGAGAATGTGCTCGACATGATGGATGATTCGGGATTACGCGGTCTGGGTGGGGCTGGTTTCCCGGTAGGTCGTAAATGGCGCATTGTGCGTGACCAACCTGCACCGAGATTAATGGCCGTCAATATTGATGAAGGCGAGCCGGGTACATTTAAAGATAAATATTATCTGGATCGTGATCCACACTGTTTCCTCGAAGGCATGCTGATTGCAGCCTGGGCGGTGGATATTAATGAAATCTATATTTATCTGCGTGATGAGTACGCTGCTATTCGGGTGATGCTGGAACAGGAAATTGCCAAACTACGCGCTCATCCACCGGTAACCAATTTACCAACTATCCATTTACGACGCGGGGCAGGTGCCTATATCTGTGGTGAAGAGTCTGCAATGATTGAATCCATTGAAGGCAAACGCGGCATGCCAAGGCTGCGTCCCCCATTTGTTGCCCAGGTGGGGTTATTTGGCCGGCCGACGCTGGAACACAATATGGAATCGTTGTATTGGGTTCGCGATATTCTGGAAAAAGGTCCGCAATGTTTCACTGATCATGGACGCCATGGCCGTAAAGGTCTGCGTTCGTTTTCTGTCAGTGGACGTGTCAATAAACCGGGTGTGCATCTGGCCCCTGCGGGTATCACGATGCGTGAACTGATTGATGAATATTGTGGTGGCATGCTGGAAGGCCATGAGTTTTACGGTTATTTCCCAGGAGGAGCATCAGGCGGTATTTTGCCTGCTTCGCTGGGTGATGTACCACTGGATTTCGATACCTTGCATGAATACGACTGTTTTATCGGTTCGGCAGCAGTGATTGTATTCTCTGATAAAGACCGGGCACGTGACCTGGCAGTCAATGCCATGCGTTTCTTTGAAGACGAGTCCTGCGGCCAATGTACGCCTTGTCGGGTAGGCACTGCCAAAGCGGTTACCTTAATGAAACAGGCTAAATGGGACGAACCATTGCTCGAAGAGTTGTCTCAAGTAATGGTAGATGCGTCAATTTGTGGTCTGGGGCAAGCTGCTCCCAATCCGTTGCGATGCGTCGTCAAGTATTTCCCTGAGGAGTTGAAATAATGGCCACTCAATTACAAGACAGCGTAGAAATGATCCAATTTACGCTCAACGGCCAGCAAATCAGTGCAAGAGCTGATGAAACAATATTAAAAGCTGCCGAACGTGAAGGTATCGAGATACCCCACCTGTGTTATTCAGAACGAGAAGGACAGGATGGTAACTGTCGTGCCTGCATGGTGGAAATTGAAGGCGAGCGCGTTTTAGCCCCTTCATGCTGCCGTTACCCCGGCAATGACATGAAAGTGCAGACCAACAGTGAACGGGCTTTGCATTCACAACGAATGGTGCTTGAGTTGCTCAAGTCAGACGTATCAGAAAAGCCGCATACACTGCATTCCGAACTGGATTACTGGGCCAGTAAACTGGAAGTCAGTACGCCGCGTTTTAAACCCCGCAAGCAAGCCGCTCCGGATCTGTCTCATCCAGGTATTGCCGTGAATATGGATGCCTGTATTCAGTGTACCCGTTGTGTGCGTGCCTGCCGCGATGAGCAGAATAACGACGTCATTGGTTTGGCCATGCGTGGCAGTCATACCGAAATTGTCTTTGACCTTGATGACCCGATGGGTGAAAGCACCTGTGTCGCCTGTGGCGAATGTGTACAGGCTTGCCCGACCGGTGCGTTGATGCCTGCCAATGAAGTGGCCATGGTGGAACCGGATCGCCAGGTTGAGTCCGTTTGTCCTTACTGTGGTGTGGGTTGTCAGCTGACTTACAACATCAAGGACGACAAGATTTTATATGTTGAAGGTCGTGATGGCCCTGCCAATCACGGACGCTTATGTGTCAAAGGCCGTTATGGTTTTGACTATGTACATCATCCACACCGTTTAACCAAACCACTTATCCGCCGTGAGGGTGCGCCGAAAGCCGGTGACTTTACGATGGAACCCAACGATATTGATAAAATCTTCCGTGAAGCCACCTGGGAAGAAGCGCTGGATATGGCCGCCAAAGGCTTTCTGAATATCCGCGATCAAAAAGGCCCGAATGCATTAGCCGGCTTTGGCAGTGCGAAAGGCAGTAACGAAGAAGCTTATCTGTTCCAGAAACTGATCCGTACCGGTTTCAAAACCAATAATGTCGATCACTGTACCCGTCTCTGCCATGCTTCCTCAGTGGTGGCATTGCTGGAATGTCTTGGTTCCGGCGCGGTATCCAATCCGGTCGCTGACGTAGACAAAGCCGATGTGATTGTGTTGATTGGTGCCAATCCGACCGTGAATCACCCGGTGGGTGCGACCTGGATGAAAAATGCATTGCGTGCTGGTACCAAACTGATTCTGCTGGATCCGCGTACTACCGAGTTATCGCGGATGGCGACACATCATCTGGCCTTTAAACCGGGCAGTGACGTGCCGATGCTTAATGCCATCATGCATGTCATTGTTGAAGAAAATCTGGTGGATCAACGCTTTGTAGCCGAGCGTACGCTGGGCTTTGAGGCGATGAAAAAACATCTGCAGAAGTATACGCCGGAACTGATGGAGCCGATTTGTGGCATTCCTGCACAAACATTGCGAGAAGTTGCGCGACTCTACGCCAAAGCGGATGCCGCGATGATTTTATGGGGTATGGGGGTATCGCAGCACGTTCATGGTACTGATAATGCCCGTTGCCTGATTTCACTGTCGTTAATGACCGGACAGATTGGTCGACCGGGAACCGGACTGCATCCATTACGCGGACAGAATAATGTTCAGGGTGCGTCGGATATGGGACTTATCCCGATGCGATTGCCGGACTATTACAAAGTGGAAGACGATTCCGCGCGGCATAATCTTGAACAGTTATGGGGCTCAGAAATTGATTCCAAACCGGGTCTCACGGTGGTGGAAATCATGGATGCGATTCATGCTGGCAAGTTGAATGGTCTGTATATCATGGGTGAAAACCCGGCAATGTCGGATCCCGATGCCAACCATGCAAGGCAGGCATTATCCGAGCTGGATATTCTGGTGGTGCAGGATATCTTCCTGACCGAGACCGCGAATTTTGCCGATGTGATCCTGCCCGCCAGCG
>NZ_DCSO01000087.1:14210-23166 GCF_002325665.1 Methylophaga sp. UBA1464 | reverse complement strand
GATTGCAGGAAGTGAAATTTAAAACAATATGAATGTTTGACGAGTCTGTGTTAACACATCGTGGCGATACTGATTTTTAGCAGCATGGGT
Source organism: Methylophaga sp. UBA1464 (assembly GCF_002325665.1). NCBI lineage: Bacteria > Pseudomonadati > Pseudomonadota > Gammaproteobacteria > Thiotrichales > Piscirickettsiaceae > Methylophaga > Methylophaga sp. UBA1464. The sequence continues at coordinate 23,076 of NZ_DCSO01000087.1, read as the reverse complement.
GTTGACTATGTTTAAACTTCTTTGTGTAGTTAAAACCTTAGACGTATCGTTTAAATACGGAAGGAAAAACAATGACAATTAAAGTTGGAATCAATGGTTTTGGGCGTATTGGCCGCATGGCATTTCGTGCTGCAGCAAAAGATTTTCCTGAGATTGAAGTAGTAGCAATCAACGATTTGCTGGATCCGGATTATCTGGCATATATGCTCAAGTATGATTCTGTGCATGGCCGCTTTGACGGTGATGTCGAGGTTAAAGATGGACATCTGGTCGTTAATGGTAAGACTATTCGCGTTACCGCTGAACGTAATCCTGCAGATTTAAAATGGAACGAAGTCGGTGCCGATTTGATTATTGAATGTACCGGATTTTTCCTGACCGAGGAATCCTGCCAGGCGCATATTGATGCAGGCGCTAAAAAAGTAGTGCAATCTGCACCTTCCAAAGATCACACTCCAATGTTTGTTTATGGTGTGAATCATGAATCTTATGCAGGCGAAGCCATTGTTTCTGCTGCATCCTGTACCACCAATGCCTTGGCTCCCGTAGCCAAAGTCTTGCATGACAGTTTTGGAATCAAACGGGGTCTGATGACTACGGTACATGCCGCAACTGCCACGCAGAAAACGGTTGATGGGCCGTCCATGAAAGACTGGCGCGGTGGTCGCGGTATTCTGGAAAACATTATTCCTTCATCCACCGGTGCAGCAAAAGCCGTGGGCAAGGTGTTACCAGAATTAAACGGTAAATTAACCGGTATGGCATTTCGCGTACCAACATCGGATGTTTCGGTAGTCGATTTAACCGTTGAATTAAACAAAGATGCCAGCTATGAAGCGATTTGTGCGGCGATGAAAACTGCTGCTGAGGGTGAGCTGAAAGGCGTTTTGGGTTATACCGAAGAGAGTGTGGTATCAACAGATTTTCGTGGTCATACAGCGCCATCAAATTTTGATGCGGGTGCCGGGATCGCGCTTGATGGTACTTTTGTCAAAGTAGTGGCCTGGTATGACAATGAATATGGTTATACCTGCAATATGATGCGTCTGGTCGGACATGTAGCGAGTTAATACATCGTTGCAGTGTCTGAAAAAAACTAATGCAAGGCTTCCTGTAAAGGAAGCCTTTTTTTATGTATTGTGAAGGCTATAATCAGAACTGGTTCACAAAATAATTACAAGAGGGCAAAACCTTATGTCAGTAATAAAAATGGCCGATTTGGATTTCGCAGGCAAGCGCGTGTTAATACGACAGGATTTGAATGTACCGCTCAAGTCCGGCGTTGTGGCAGATGGCACGCGTATCCATGCCTCTTTAGCGACCATAAAACTGGCATTGGATAAAGGTGCCAAGGTGATGGTCATGTCACATCTTGGAAGGCCAACTGAAGGTGAATATGAGCACAAGTACTCATTAGCGCCGGTTGCCAATTATCTTTCGGCATTATTGGAAAAACCGGTTCGTCTTGAGCAGAACTGGCTGGAGCCCGACTTCATTCCAGTGGAAGTGGGTGAAGTTGTTTTGTGTGAAAACGTGCGATTCAATATTGGCGAGAAAGCCAATAATGATGATCTGGCAAAACGTATGGCCAAGATGTGTGATGTGTTTGTGATGGATGCTTTTGGTACAGCGCATCGGGCACAGGCCTCAACCCACGGAATTGCTAAATACGCCACGATTGCCTGTGCAGGACCTTTATTATCAGCTGAGTTGGAAGCGCTATCCAAAGCACTGGATAATCCTGCCCGGCCGATGGTGGCTATCGTGGGGGGCTCAAAAGTCTCTACCAAGCTGACGGTGCTGGAAACCCTGTCTAAGAAAGTGGATCAGTTAATCGTTGGTGGTGGTATTGCCAATACCTTTATTGCTGCAGCGGGTCATAATGTGGGTAAATCATTATATGAACCCGATTTGATCGATACCTGTAAAAGACTCTCCGCAGAGGCGATTAGTCGGGGGGGGAATATCCCAGTCCCCAAAGATGTTGTCTGTGGCAAACATTTTGCTGAAAATGCTGAAGCAGAATTAAAAGCCGTTGAAGCGGTAAGTGATGATGATATGATTTTTGATATCGGTCCTAAATCTGCTGCTGAGTTGGTTGAAATTATCAAGCAAGCTGGTACGGTGGTATGGAACGGACCATTAGGCGTTTTTGAATTCAGTCAATTTGGTGAAGGCACCAAAGAGATAGCGATGGCGATAGCGGAGTCGGATGCTTTCTCAATTGCTGGTGGAGGGGACACGCTGGCAGCAGTATCTAAGTACAAAATTTGTGATGATGTATCTTATATTTCAACCGGTGGTGGTGCTTTCCTGGAATTTCTGGAAGGCAAAACATTACCTGCAGTAGAAATTCTTGAGCAACGTGCCGCGAGTAATCAATGAGTAATTAATATGTCTGTTCGTCGAAGAACAAAGATTGTTGCTACCTTAGGTCCTGCGACAAAAGATCCTGCTGTTCTTGATGCGATGATATCGGCGGGCATGGACGTTGTCCGGCTCAATTTTTCTCATGGATCTGCCCTTTCACACATTGATATGGCCGAAAGGGTTCGCAATCGCGCCAGAGCCTTTGGTCGCCAGGTTGGGGTGCTGGTGGACTTACAAGGCCCGAAAATCCGCATTTCACGTTTTAAAAATGGTGGGGTGGAACTGGCTGAAAATGACCCTTTCATCCTTGATGCCGCATTAGCGGATGATGCCGGTGATAATCAACAGGTCGGAGTCGACTATAAATCCCTGCCACTGGATGTAAAGCGTGGTGACACATTGCTATTGGATGATGGACGTATTGTTCTGTGGGTGGAGTCAGTTATTGACCAGCAGATATATTGTCGTGTCACCGTTGGCGGGCTGTTGACGGATAACAAAGGCATTAACCGGCAGGGTGGCGGGCTGTCTGCCTCAGCCCTCACATCGAAAGATATGCAGGATATTCAAATCGCTGCAGATATGCAGGCCGATTATCTGGCCGTTTCCTTTCCCCGTAGTGCTGAAGATATTCATCTGGCCCGTCGATTACTTCGTGAAGCCGGGGGCTATGGTGGCATTATTGCCAAAATTGAACGTTCTGAAGCCCTGGATGATATTGATGCCATTATTGAAGCATCAGAAGGTATTATGGTCGCCCGTGGTGATTTAGGTGTGGAAATGGGGGATGCTGCTTTACCGCCAATTCAAAAACAGTTAATTGCCAAAGCCAGACGTATGAACCGGCTGACCATTACAGCGACCCAAATGATGGAGTCAATGATAGAAAGTCCGATTCCAACCCGTGCAGAAGTATTTGATGTCGCTAATGCCGTTTTGGATGGTACTGATGCGGTTATGCTTTCTGGTGAGACGGCGGTTGGTCATCATCCGGTAAAAGTCATTGAAGCTATGGACCGTATTTGTCTGCAGGCTGAACAACAGCGGGAAATTCGCGTGTCACGTCATCGGATTGATTCAAAATTTGAACGTATAGATGAAGCCATTGCGATGGCGGCTATGTACACCGCCAATCATCTTAATGTTAAAGCAATTGCCGCGTTAACAGAATCGGGATCTTCAACCTTATGGATGTCACGAGTCAGTTCGGGTATTCCGATTTTTGCTTTAACGCCCCATGTCGCGACACGACGCAGAGTGACTTTATATCGCGGGGTCTATCCCGTAAGTTTTGTCGTGGAACATACCGATCACGCGGCTTTGAATAAAGAAGCCGTTGAAGAATTACAGCGTCGCGGCGTGGTTCATGATGGTGATATAGTGATCATTACCAAAGGGGATCTTGAAGTACAGGGCAGCACCAATGCCATAAAAATTGTACGCGTGGGGGAATTGGTCGAACCCAAGGAAACAGCAGTGAATAAACCGGTTCAGTCGGAGAGCAGCAAATGGCATTAGTTTCAATGCGACAATTACTGGATTATGCAGCAGAGCACCAATTCGCCATACCTGCTTTCAATGTGAATAATATGGAACAGGTGCATGCGATTATGCAGGCCGCTGATGCGGTTGATAGTCCAGTTATCATGCAAGGCAGTGCCGGTGCACGGGAGTATGCGGGTGAACCGTTTCTCAGACATCTTATTCTGGCAGCAATAGAAGCCTATCCTCACATTCCTCTGGCAATGCATCAGGATCACGGTGCCAACCCGGCGATATGTGCTCGTTCCATTCAATCCGGTTTCAGCTCAGTGATGATGGATGGTTCATTGCTTGAAGATATGAAAACCCCGTCTGATTTTGACTATAACGTAAACGTCACCCGAAAAGTCAGTGAAATGGCTCATGCCTGTGGCGTTTCAGTAGAGGGTGAGCTGGGATGTCTGGGGTCATTGGAAACTGGCATGATGGGTGAAGAAGATGGGCATGGTTCAGAAGACAAACTTGATCATAGTCATTTGCTGACGGATCCGGATGAAGCCGTTGAGTTTGTCAGGCAGACTCAGGTAGATGCGTTGGCTGTTGCCATTGGTACCAGTCATGGCGCTTATAAATTTACCCAGCCCCCGACTGGCGAAGTTCTGGCAATCTCTCATTTGAAGACCTTGCAACAACGTTTGCCAAACACCCATTTTGTGATGCATGGATCCAGTTCAGTGCCGCAGGATTGGTTAGAAATCATTAACACATACGGCGGAAATATTGGCCAAACCTATGGTGTGCCGGTTGAAGAGATTGTTGAAGGCATTAAATACGGTGTGCGTAAGGTCAATATTGATACTGATTTACGCATGGCCTCGACCGGCTCTATCCGGCAGTTTTTGACGGATGAAAAAAACGCAGCCGTATTTGACCCGCGCAAGTTTTATAAAGAGGCTACCAAAGCGATGCAGATAATTTGTCAGTCACGTTATGAAGCCTTTGGCAGTGCTGGTCATGCCAGCAGGATCAAACCTATTTCATTACATGACATGGTCGAACGGTATCGCAGTGGAGAATTAACACCCAAGTTAAATTAACGATGATTTGACCATGGGGTAGTTTCATAATCCTTCGAACACATTCGCTGCCTGTCTTGGTTATGAATCAGGTAAAATAACACACTTTGTATCTACAGGGCTTATGCCGTGTTGCAACTTACTGCTATCGCTGTTGGTGGTGCTGCTGGTGCTTTATTGCGTTTTGCAATGTCCAATGGTGTTTATAAAATATTAGGGCGTGACTTTCCTTATGGGACCTTGGCGGTTAATGTGCTTGGCTCATTGCTGATCGGAATACTGTTCATCCTGCTGATTGAAAAATTAGCCGTAGCAGCTGAATGGCGGGCCGGATTGATTGTTGGACTGCTTGGCGCCTTTACAACCTTTTCCACCTTTTCGCTGGAAACGTTTACATTATTGGAAGATGGTGCATTTGTTAAAGCAGGACTAAATGTATTGTTAAGCGTCGTGTTATGCCTGTTGGCAACATGGTTAGGCATCAGTCTGGGAAGACAGTTATGAATCTGACATTAGTGAGAGTTTACTTATCTGATGGACGACATGAAGTACGGCAAGTGCTTAAACAGCTGGAGCAGAATAAAGTGCGTTTTACCGTGTTTCGGGGGGTAGCCGGCTTAGGTTCCAACGGTCTGGTTCATAAAGCGTCGATACTAGATTTGTCGTCGGATTTGCCAATGGTTATCGAGTTTTTTGATAAACCAGAACAAATAAACGATATCATCACTAAAATAAAAACTATGGTGGAAGTTGATCATATTGTCAGCTGGCCAGTGCAAAGCGGAATTTAACATGTTAGACCTCAAATTATTACGTACCGAACCTCAGGAAGTGGCAAAGGGGTTGGCCCGTCGTGGCTTTCAGCTGGATGTGATCCTGCTTGCAACATTGGAAACTGAACGCCGTCAGGCACAGTTGGATGCTCAGTCATTGCAAACCGAACGTAATGCGCGTTCCAAAATGATTGGTAAGGCCAAAGCCTCGGGTGAAGACATTGCACCATTGCTGGCCGAGATCGACGATTTAGGTGATCAGCATAAAGCCGCTGAAGCCAGACTGGCCAAAGTATTGGATCAGTTGAACGATCTTGCGATGAGCATACCGAATATCCCACAGGATGATGTGCCCGAAGGTAAAGATGAAAATGACAATGTCGAGGTCTCTCGCTGGGGCGCTCCGCGGCAATTCGATTTTGAACCTAAGGATCATGTAGATTTGGGAGCAGGCTTACAGCAGATGGATTTTGAAACTGCTGTCAAGATCAGTGGTGCGCGCTTTGTGACCTTGACAGGTCAATTGGCGCGACTGCAACGGGCGTTAATTCAGTTTATGCTGGACACCCATATAACTGATCACGGTTATACCGAAACTTACGTACCCTATCTGGTCAATGCCGATTCTTTACGTGGAACCGGACAACTGCCCAAATTTGCTGAAGATCTATTTGCTGTTGATGATGGTCAGCTTTATCTAATCCCAACAGCCGAAGTACCGGTGACCAATATTGTGCGTGACAGTATTGTCGATGCTGCACAGTTGCCATTGAAATTTGTTGCACATACACCCTGTTTTCGCAGCGAAGCCGGTTCACATGGCCGTGATGTACGTGGTCTTATTCGTCAGCATCAATTTGAAAAAGTCGAGCTGGTGCAGATCGTTGCGCCAGAAGTCTCTGCCGAAGCCCACGAGCAATTGACCGGTCAAGCTGAAAAAATTCTGCAGATGTTGGATCTGCCTTATCGTAAAATGCTGCTTTGCACTGGCGATATGGGATTTGCTTCAAGCAAAACCTATGATTTGGAAGTCTGGTTACCGAGCCAGAATACTTATCGGGAAATTTCCTCCTGCAGTAATTTCGGCGACTATCAGGCGCGGCGAATGCAGGCGCGCTGGCGGAACCCTGAAACAGGAAAACCTGAATTGGTGCATACTTTAAATGGTTCAGGTCTGGCTGTGGGACGCACTTTACTGGCGATATTAGAAAATCATCAACAAGCAGATGGCAGTGTCGTCATTCCCGAGCCACTTCGTGCCTATATGGGCGGCGTGGATAAAATTCATGGGTGATGAGTTTAGTCTGATCCAGAAGATTATTATCTGGACATTGCCGGTTTTATTCGCCATCACTTTACATGAGGTCGCTCACGGTTGGGCGGCATTAAAGCTGGGTGATAAAACAGCCCAGATGATGGGGCGATTAACACTCAATCCGATTAAGCACATCGATCCATTAGGCACGATTCTGGTTCCTGCTTTATTACTGATGTTTACCGGCTTTATGTTTGGCTGGGCCAAACCGGTACCTGTTACTTTTCAAAATCTGCGAAATCCAAAAAAAGATATGGCTTGGGTCGCTCTGGCAGGGCCAGGTGCCAATTTAGTGATGGGTTTTTTCTGGGCGATGGTTGCCAAGATTGGTCTATTGCTGGCCGTGAATGATGTGCTTATTTCCGGGCCGATGATTTACATGGGGGTTGCCGGTGTATTAGTGAATGGTATGTTGATGTTATTGAATCTGCTGCCGTTACCCCCACTGGATGGTGGAAGGGTCTTGGTCAGTGTATTGCCACCTCACCTGGCCTGGCGGGTAGAAAAAGTTGAGCCTTACGGATTTTTTATCTTGCTGGCATTACTCTATTTTGGCATCGTTATGATGATTTTATGGCCTTTGATGCAGGCATATATGGGATTGCTGGCATTTATCTTTGATATGCCAATGCAAGTATTTTTTATTCTGTAAAACACTGAATTGAGCAAGCTCATCAGGAGATTATTTTGGACACGGTAGCGTATCAGTCACGTCGTATTGTTTCAGGCATGCGTCCGACAGGGCAGTTGCATTTGGGGCATTATCATGGCGTTCTGAAAAATTGGATTAAATTACAACACGAATTTGATTGTTTCTTTTTCGTTGCTGACTGGCATGCTTTGACCACGCACTATGAAGATAGCCGGGTGATTGAAGACAGTGTCTGGGAAATGGTGATTGATTGGCTGGCGGCGGGTATTGAACCTTCTTCAGCTTCATTGTTTCTGCAATCACGTGTACCTGAACATGCTGAGCTGCATTTATTATTATCAATGATCACGCCTTTATCCTGGCTGGAACGTGTACCGACTTATAAAGATCAGCAGGAAAAACTCAAAGAAAAAGATCTGTCGACTTACGGCTTTTTGGGTTATCCATTACTGCAAAGCGCTGATATTCTGATTTATCGCGCCGGTCAGGTGCCGGTCGGTGAAGATCAGGTGGTTCATGTTGAGTTGACACGTGAAATTGCCCGTCGCTTTAATCATATCTACGGACGTGAAGCAGATTTTGAAGATAAAGCCGAATCTGCCGTGAAAAAAATGGGTAAGAAAAATGCCAAGTTGTATAACAATTTGCGTAAAGCCTATCAAGAGCAGGGTGATACTGAAGCATTACAGACGGCTCGTGAATTATTAAAAAATCAACAAAGTCTGGCGCTGGGTGATATGGAGCGTTTATTTGGCTTTCTGGAAGGCGGCGGTAAAGTGATCTTGCCAGAACCGAAAGCATTGTTGACCCCGGCTTCTAAAATGCCAGGTCTGGATGGGCAGAAGATGTCCAAATCCTATGGTAATACCATCTCATTGCGAGAGTCGGATCAGTCCGTTGCCGAAAAAATCAAACGTATGCCAACGGATCCCAACCGGGTACGCCGTACCGACCCCGGTGAACCGGATAAATGTCCGGTTTGGCAATTACATGAAGTGTATTCTGATGAAGATCAGAAACAATGGGTTCAACAAGGTTGCCGCTCGGCTGGGATCGGCTGCCTGGATTGTAAAGGTCCACTTATTGATTCGGTAATCGCCGAACTTAAACCCATCCGCGAACGCGCGGATGATTTCAGCCGACATCCAGAAGATGTACGACGTATTATTGATGATGGCAGTGCTGCAGCAAGAGAAGT
>NZ_DCSO01000087.1:9608-14069 GCF_002325665.1 Methylophaga sp. UBA1464 | reverse complement strand
ATAAAAGACGGCAAGTTACAGGTCAATGGTGTGCCCGCCACTCTCGGCGATCAAATTTCTGAAAGGGATAGGGTAACGCTTGAAGGGCGACCTTTATCATCCAAGCGGATCTGGCAGCAATCAATGCCGCAGGTATTGCTGTATCACAAACCGGTGGGTGAAGTCTGTACTCGCAGTGATCCGGAAGGTCGTAGAACTATTTACCAGTCCTTGCCTGTACCTGAAGAAGGTCGTTGGGTCAGTGTCGGTCGTCTTGATTTGAATACAAGTGGCTTGATTATCCTGACTACCGATGGTGAACTGGCTAATCAGTTAATGCATCCATCCAATGAGATGGATCGTGAATATGCCGTTCGTGTATTAGGCGATGTTACCTCGGAAATGATGCAGACGTTACGTGATGGTGTTGAACTGGAAGATGGCAAAGCGCATTTTTCTGATATTCAGCCCGGCGGTGGCGAAGGGGCTAACAGCTGGTTTCATGTGGTGATTCAGGAAGGCCGTAATCGTGAAGTCAGACGGCTATGGGAAAGTCAGGGTGTTCAGGTAAGTCGTTTGGTTCGTTTACGTTATGGACCAGTGATTATGCCGAATAAACTTAAACCTGGTCGTTGGATGATGCTGGAAGGGAAAGAGCTGGAATATCTGTATGAAGAAGCGGGATTAAAATCCAAACCCGGCAAGAAGGGAGCACCAGCAGAAAAAATTGCGGATAAAAAAGAAGTTCCTGTCGATAAAGCGCCTAAATCATCAAAGTGGCCTGATAAATCCGCAAAAGCGGCAACAAAGACCGCCCCCAGATCTGGTAAACGTGAAGCCCCAAAAACCAGAAAAGGGCCACGTATTCGTGGACGCAGTGAACATTAAAGGCTCACACTGGCCGTAACTACCTGATTACGCCCGGCAAATTTTGCCTGATACAACGCTTCATCAGCTTTAAGAAATAAGCTGTCAGCTGATTCTCCTACACATAATTCAGCCAGACCAATACTGATAGTGACGGGAAATTGTTGTTCACTATCGCTTTGATTTAAATCATTGATGGCGTGACGAAGTCGTTCTGCTGCCAGCAGAGCGGCTTCATGATGGCAATGACTGAGTACGATGGCAAATTCTTCACCACCAATACGAAACAATGCATCACTGCGTCTTAAGCTGGACAGTAATGTGTCAGCAACGCGGCATAAAGTCTCGTCACCGACCTGATGACCAAAGTTGTCATTTATCTGTTTAAAGTGATCGATATCTAAAACCAATAACGACAATGGCAGTTTTAACCTATGAGCCAGGTCAATTTCACGTTCAATGGTATTTTTATATGCTTGTCTGTTGGGAAGCTGGGTTAACGTATCAGTCAGAGCAGCATCTAAAGCGCGGGTATAAAGCAGACTGTTTCTGAGTGGGTAAACCAGTTTGCACAATAAATCCTCAACCAGGTTAATTTCTGTACTGGAAAAACGATAAGCACGGCTTATAGTCAGTTGACCAAGATACTCATGGTCAATTTCCAGTTGATAATTGCATTTATGATGGCGTTTTGCGCCCAATCTGAACTCAAATTTATTATCAGGATGCGTAAACTGCAGGCCACTGTGAGCGAGCAAAGGTTTGATCTGTTCATCAAACAGTCTGAGTAACTGTCTGGTATCCAGGGATGTCTGTAAAATTAAAGGTAATTTAGCTAACGCATCATCGCGTTCAGCGGAAATCGGGCCTGCTTGTATAACCGAAACCGTATTCTGTTCCAGTCGACGCAAATTTGTGGTGTCTGATGGCAGTGAATGAATCATGTGCACGCTCGTAAATAAGATAATTTACAATAACCATGCTAAATATGTGCCATGGTTTAAATTACTAATATTTACAAGGTGTTATGTAGTTAAGCCAAAACTTTGACGGGTAATTCCATCTGCGCATTCAAACATTGACCATGTAAATGGCCGCTTTGTGCGCTGGCAAGATAGAGATAGGCCGGAATGACGGCGGTGGGTTCCGGCAAGTGCTGTGGATCAGCTGCTGGGTAAACCCGGGCATGCAGTTTGGTTTTTACCTGACCGGGGTCAATACAATTCACCCGGACTTTAGCGGCAGCTTCAGTTTCCAGTGATAATTGGTGGCAGAAACACTCTAAGGCGGCTTTACTCAAGCCATAGGCGCCACGATAGGCCTTATCATGTTGGCTGTCAGTGGTGAAAATAATAAAGCTTTGCTCAGCCGTTTCCTGCAACAATGGAAGACATGAATGAGTCAGTAAGAAAGCTGCAGTCAGGTTAACCTGCAGGGTTTCCGTCCATTGTTTAATATCCTGATTGGCTATGGGGGCTAACTGTCCAACATCCGCTGCACAATGAACTAAACCATCAAGGCGGCCAAAGGTTTCTTTGATGGTGTGAGCGAGTTGTTGGTAATTCTCTGCATTTGCCCCTTTAAAATCGATGGGAAATATAGCGGGTTCAATGCCACTTTCCTGCAGAATAAGATCGTAAAGCTTTTCCAACTGGGAAATATGTTTGTCGAGCAGAATGATCGTTGCGCCATGCCGAGCGTAAGCCAGTGCGACTTCGCTACCGATGCCACCTAGGGCACCGGTAACAAGCACAACCTGCCCGCTGAGTATGGACTGCTCAGCTTGGGATAACATGGCGAATTTTATTCAGATTTAGGAACGATACGGCCGTAAGTGACTTTGCCATCTAATAATTGGGCAATAATCAATGCGTCATCATTATGCCATTCCAGAGTTTCCATATTCATTTGATCAAGCGTTCTTTCTTGAGCAATATCAGGCTCGCCGTAAGTCGAGATAAGCTCATCTCTGGTCATACCGGCCTGGATGCCATTTTCATTTTCTTCGGTTACTGCTTCAGCAGCTTCCGGTGCAGATTCTACTGTTGCAGGAGCTGATGTCTCTGTTTCACTGCTATCGGTGACAGCGTTGTCGCTTTCATTGCTACAGGCGATCAGGGCCAGACTCAAAAAAAGACCGGTAAAAATTAAACGCATACGATTTAACATGGCATCCCCTCTTTAGGTTTAAATGAACTAATGGGCGAGTATAACAAGCAATTACGACTATATCGACAGGTTGTTAGGGTAAATTTCCCACTAAAATATTTTCTGCCGCTCGATAACCATTCATTACAGCACTTTCCAATGTAGCAGGATAAGCGTTTTCTGCATAATCTCCAGCTATCCAGAGCCCATTTATTATGGTTTTACAGCTAGGTCTCTGGCTGTTATCAACCACCCCGCAACTGAAAGTGGCTCGTTTTTCCCGGATTACATGTGTTGCCAGATAATGATGGGGAAGTTCAGGCAAAATTCCTGTTAAATCAGTGATAACCTGTTCAATGAGCTGTAGTTTTGTTAGCAATTCATGCTCTCCTGGCCCACTGATAACGACTGCAATCAGGCCGGGGGATTGATCTGAGCGGTCAAAGATCCATTGAGATAAGCTATTACTCAAACCGATGATAGGGGCTTTTAATCTAAATTGCGCCGAATACTGCAGATACACCGTGGTTATAGGATATTCAGTAACTTTCGGTAAGTTAAGCTGCTTACCTAAAAGTTTATGCAGAATACGGGGTGACACCGCGACAATGATATTTTCTGTGTTAATAAATTCATCTTTACTGGTGATTACACCAGTGACTTTTCCAGCATCAATTACGATTTTCTCAATACGGGACTGCAATCGCACTTCACCGCCCTGGTTGAGAATAAATTTGTTGCATGGTTCTGGAAGTACCTTGCCGAGGGGTTTGTTAGGGATTAGCAAATCGGCAGATTGCCTGTCTGCAGCAAGGCTATCCTTCAAAGTGGCAGCAAAAACACTGGCTGACGCCTGACTTATTGGAGTGTTCATAATCGCCAGACACAACGGGACCCATAATTGCGAGATGATGCGTGACGATTGGTTTGTCTGTCTGCACCATTGTTCTACTGTAAGGTGTGGTGAAACGGATGATGAATTTATCTGTCTGGCAATTCGCAAAAAGCTCATTAAGCCTTGCCAACCGAGACTGCTATATAACTTTGGCAATATTGCAATTGGCCAAGGTAATAACCTCGTGGTGGATAAATGGAGTGGAGAAAAGTAAGGATCAAGGATTTGCAGATCTAATGACTTGCGCTGAAACACGCTGTTTTCTTCTATGCCAACCCGATGAAGCAGATCCAGCATATGTCGGTATGCACCAATCATCAAATGTTGGCCATTATCAATGTCAATATCTTGCCATCTGACCGTTCGTGCCCGTCCGCCAAGTTGTTTTGCTGCTTCAAAAACTATGGGGTTTTGGCCTTTTTCAGCTAAGCGAACTGCCGCAGCAAGGCCGCTCCAGCCACCTCCAATAATAAGGGTTTGCATATTAGCGATGGCTTTTGATGCGCTTTTTTTCACGACGCAGGGTTCGCCAGGCCAGCCACAATTTACGGATTGGAGTAAGCGATATTCGC
>NZ_DCSO01000087.1:9140-9432 GCF_002325665.1 Methylophaga sp. UBA1464 | reverse complement strand
GGAGTAAGCGATATTCGCTGCTTCATTACCGGGAAATTATCGTGGGCAATTTCGTGCAAAGTAGTCCGGTAAATTTCAGCCATAATCAGTGCAGTACATTGATTATGTCGATCCTGTTCAGGCAACAGTTGCATGGCTTCCTGATAAAACTGCTCAGCTCGCTGTGTCTGGAATTTAAGTAGCTCCGTCAACGCTTCGGTTTGTTTTAAAGCCAGAACACTTTGTTCAGTGACACCAAACTGTTGCATCTCATCCAATGGCAGATAAATCCGTCCCCGCTCTGCATCTTCAC
>NZ_DCSO01000087.1:3698-9017 GCF_002325665.1 Methylophaga sp. UBA1464 | reverse complement strand
GTCCCCGCTCTGCATCTTCACGAACATCGCGAATTATGTTGGTCAGTTGAAAGGCGAGGCCGAGTTTCTCAGCAAACTTTAAGGTTTTTCGGTCAGAAAAACCGAAGATTTGTGCGGAAAGTAAGCCCACCACACTGGCAACGCGATGACAGTACAAGGCCAGATTTTTATATGCTGGATATCGATGCTGGGTTAAATCCATTTCCATACCATCAATAATTTCGTGAAAATATTCTTCATGCAGATCAAAGTCGTGCAAAGTTTCTGCTAATGCTTTGCCAACCGGATGCGTCGCTTGCCCAGCAAATGTCCGGGAGATTTCCTGACGCCACCAAGCCAGTGTCTGTGCAGCCACAAGTGGATCACTTATTTCATCAACGGCATCATCAACCTCACGGCAAAAAGCATATAAGGCCATGATAGCCTCACGTTTTTTGACAGGTAAAAAAAGGAAACTGTAGTAGAAACTTGAACCGCTTTTCGCCGCTTTATCCCGGCAATATTGCTGCGGTGTCATTTTAATAAACGCTCGACAATTTTGCCGTTGACCAGATGGGTGTCGATGATTTCATCAATATCGGCTTTGTCATGGTATTGATACCAGACACCTTCAGGATAAATAACCATAACTGGTCCCAATTTACAGCGGTTAAGACAACCGGAATTATTGACCCGGACTTTTTTTAATTTGAGGTCTTTCACCCGCTGTTTGGCATAGTCACGTAGTGACTGCGCGCCGTGTTCCTCACAGTAATCAGAGCCATCATCACGCTGATGTGTGCAAATGAACATATGATATTTGTATATTTCAGCCATAGTGTCGATTCAGCTTAACGAAGCCGGAATAAATATGTAAAAGCGGAAGTCGTGTCGTCATTTATCCTCTATTAAAAATGTCGTGAAACAGCGAAATCAGCCAGTCCAATCAAGGCGGATTTGTACTCTGAGTCGGGAATAATGATGAGCTTGTCTTTTGCCTGCTTCGCCTCATTGAGAGCGGCTGAAGCGGTATAATCAATAGCGCCAGTGATGTGGATAATTTCAATAATGTCCTCAATTTTATCGCGCTGGCCTTGTTCGATTGCTTCTCGAATAATGGCTGACTGTTCGACGGTACCATTTTGCATGGCATAGATCAGCGGTAAAGTCGGTTTGCCTTCAGCCAGATCATCACCAATATTTTTACCGATAGTTTCACTGGATGCACTGTAATCGAGTAAATCATCTACCAGCTGAAAAGCGCTGCCAAGGTGCATGGCGTAATTAGCCAAAGCCATTTCAATCTCGTCGGAGGCATTACTGATGAGAGCGCCCAGCTGACCGGCTGCTTCAAATAATTTGGCTGTTTTATGATGAATGACTTGCAGATAGCGTTCTTCAGTCGTATCGGCATCATGTACATTCAACAGTTGCAATACTTCACCTTCCGCAATGACGTTTGTGGTGTGGGAAAGGATTTGCATCAAACGCATCGAATCAAGTTCCACCATCATTTCAAACGCACGGGTATAGAGAAAGTCACCGACCAATACACTGGCTTCATTTCCCCAGACACTGTTCGCTGTTTCCTGACCACGCCGCATAGTGGAATTATCAACTACATCATCATGCAGCAAGGTTGCAGTGTGAATAAATTCGATAATAGTCGCAAGATTGATATGCGCAGAAGCCTGATGATTACAGGCTCGGGCGCTGAGCAGTGCAATAGCGGGACGCAAGCGTTTTCCACCACTATTAATAATGTAATGTCCAAGCTGGTTTATTAATACAACCTCAGATTGCAGCCGATGTTGTATCATTGCGTCAACTGCATCCATATCCTGCTGGATAAGTGCGTAAATGGATTGTATATCCACGGGGCGTTTGTCTGCCTGTCTAGATTAATTAAACGCGTACTTTCTCATGGGTCACGGTGATTCGCAAATAATTCAATTTGCATTTGATCTGTATGTAGAAAGCAGTTAAAATTCCCGGTCTTTTGTTGGGTTACCCACAATAACATTTATTTTTTTGGAGAAAGCGATGTACGCTATTGTCGCGACTGGTGGTAAGCAGTACCGAGTTAAAGAGGGCGAAAAGCTCCGTATTGAAAAACTATCCGCAGAAGCCGGAGATACGGTTGAGCTGGATAAAGTTCTGTTGGTAGGTGAAGGCGATGACATTAAAGTCGGCGCTCCTTACCTGGAAGGCGCCAAAGTCACTGCAACTGTGTCAGCCAATGGCCGTGGTGATAAAGTCAAAATCATCAAATTTCGTCGTCGTAAGCACCATCGGAAACAGATGGGGCATCGCCAATCTTATACAGAAATCGAAATCACTGGCATCAGCGCCTAAGATTGACAAATTTAAAGAGGACTTAACATGGCTCATAAGAAAGCTGGCGGTAGTACCCGCAACGGTCGCGATTCCGAGTCGAAACGCCTTGGTGTTAAACGCTTCGGTGGAGAAGCAGTATTAGGCGGTAACATTCTGGTTCGTCAACGCGGCACCCGTTACCATGCAGGTCGTAATGTTGGTATCGGTAGAGACCACACCTTATTCGCGACAGCCAATGGTAAAGTGGTATTCGAAACCAAAGGTGCGAACAATCGCATGTTTGTCAGCGTTATCGCTGAATAAAGATTTTGTTAGCCCGTTGGGGCAAACAGCTGAAAGCCCCGCTGATGCGGGGTTTTTTGTTTGTGGCAATTATTAAAAAAATTATCTGGTCGGCAGTATGAAATTTGTTGATGAAGCGAAAATAAAAATCAGCGCGGGTGCCGGCGGTAATGGTTGCCTGAGCTTTCGTCGTGAAAAATATATCCCTTTCGGTGGTCCGGATGGTGGTGATGGAGGCGATGGAGGTGATGTGTATCTGCTGGCAGATACACAAGTTAATACGCTGATCGATTTTCGCTATAAACGTAACTTTAAAGCCCAACGTGGCGAACATGGCCGCGGCAAACTTTGCAGTGGTGCCCGTGGCGAAGATTTAATTATTAAAGTGCCTGTCGGGACGGAAGCCTGGGATGAAGATACCAATGAACTGATTGGCGATTTGGCCAAGCATGGTGACAAACTGATGGTCGCCAAAGGTGGCTGGCATGGTTTGGGTAATGCACGTTACAAATCCAGTATTAATCGTGCGCCACGTCAAACCTCAGACGGAACGCCAGGCGAAGAGCGTACATTGCGCCTTGAAATGAAATTACTAGCCGATGTTGGATTATTGGGACTACCCAATGCCGGAAAATCGACCTTTATCAGTCAGGTTTCTGCTGCCCAGCCCAAAGTGGCCGATTATCCTTTTACCACTTTGCATCCAAACCTTGGTGTGGTGACTCTCAGAGATGTACGCAGCTTTGTTATTGCCGATATTCCCGGGCTGGTGGAAGGCGCGGCGGAAGGTGCCGGTTTAGGTATCCAGTTCCTTAAGCATTTAACACGCACTCGATTGCTGTTGCATCTGGTTGATATGGCACCCGTTGATGTGAAACAGGATCCGGTGGAAAGCGTTAACATTATTAATCGCGAATTACTTCACTACAGTGAAGCGCTGGGTAAACAGCCGCAATGGCTGATTCTCAATAAGATGGATTTGGTGCCGGATGATATCCGTGATGAGCTCACTCAGGAAGTGTTAACGCGTCTGGATTGGCAAGGACCGGTCTACAAAATCAGTGGACAGACGGGTGAAGGTTGCGCGAAGTTGTGTGAAGATATCATGCAATACTTGGATGATTTACGTCAGAGTGAGCAGCCTCCCGCTAAACCCATCG
The DNA here is from genome assembly GCF_002325665.1 of Methylophaga sp. UBA1464. Lineage (NCBI taxonomy): Bacteria > Pseudomonadati > Pseudomonadota > Gammaproteobacteria > Thiotrichales > Piscirickettsiaceae > Methylophaga > Methylophaga sp. UBA1464. The sequence goes on along the minus strand of NZ_DCSO01000087.1, from coordinate 5,259 downwards.
AGGACTAACTGTGGAAAATCCGCATCAGCAACTTTTATCAACCAAACGTTGGGTGATTAAAATTGGTAGTGCTTTACTAACCAAGCCGGGAGAAGGCTTGGATGTGGATCGCATTCGCTGGTTAAGTGGCGAAATAGCCGAGTTGAGAAATCAGGGTAAAGAGATCGTTCTGGTCACCTCCGGCTCAGTTGCTGCGGGTATGCAAAGACTGGGCTGGCGGCGTCGTCCCCATGCCTTACATCAGTTACAAGCCGCAGCCAGTGTGGGTCAGATGGGGCTTATCCATGCTTACGCTACAGCTTGTGAGCAACATGGCATTCATACTGCACAAATTCTACTGACTCATTCTGATTTAGCTGATCGTGGCCGCCATTTGAATGCACGCAGTGCATTACACACTTTGCTGGATATGGGTATTCTGCCGGTTGTGAATGAAAACGACACCATTGCTACCGATGAAATCCGTTTTGGGGACAATGATACGCTGGCGGCAATGACCGCCAATCTGGTTGAAGCCGATGTATTGGTTATCCTGACTGATCAGGATGGCTTATTTGATAGTGATCCACGGTTAAATCCAAATGCCAGAATGCTGGCGGCTTCTGCCGCGAGTAATTCAAATCTGGACGCTATGGCCGGTGACAGTAAAGGTGAGTTAGGCCGTGGCGGTATGGCAACCAAATTAGCGGCGGCCAGACGTGCCGCGAGATCCGGTGCCACGACAGTGATTCTATCTGGAAAACATCCGTTGAATTTACGTCACCTGGCAGCTGGCCAGGGCGTGGGTACGTTGTTGTGGCCCGATATGAAACCGATTAAAGCTCGCCAGCAATGGCTTGCCGGACATTTAATTCCCAAAGGACGATTAATGCTGGATGATGGCGCAGTAGCTGTGATCAAACAGCATGGCCGCAGTATTTTACCGGTTGGGGTACGTCAGGTTGATGGGCAGTTTACTCGTGGTGAATTAGTGTTATGTACAGACTTGCACGGGCGGGAAGTTGCAAGGGGCCTGGTGAACTACAATGCTGATGAGGCCGTAAGAATTATGGGGCAGCCCAGTCAGGCGATTCAAAGTTTATTGGGATATGTTGATGAGCCGGAGTTAATCCATCGGGATAATCTGGTCGTTACGGGATAAAGGACAGACATAAAAAAACCGGCGTTAGCCGGTTTTTTTTAGCTGATTCTATAGAACAGTCAATTACATCGCACGGACAGCGTTGTTTAAACGGCTTTTGCCACGAGCAGCAGTATTTTTATGAATCAGGCCTTTACGTGCCATACGATCCAGAACGGGTACGGCAGCTTGAAATGCAGCCACGGCTTGTTCTTTATCACCAGCGATAATCGCTTTTCTGAGTGCTTTAACTTTAGTACGCATCGCAGAACGCTGACTAGCGTTTAATTGACGGTGTGTTTCCGCCTGACGGGCGCGTTTTTTTGCTTGTGCTGAGTTTGCCAAAGTGTTTCTCCTAAGAATCAGCTATTTGTATATGAACCGGGCATTATCCTGATTTTGCTTCCATTTGTAAATGGTATGATGCTGTCTTTTTTCAAG
>NZ_DCSO01000087.1:2929-3558 GCF_002325665.1 Methylophaga sp. UBA1464 | reverse complement strand
GGATTTTTTGACTGGTTAAAAAAACAGGATGCCGATGTGGTGTGCATTCAGGAGACTAAAGCGCAAGTTCATCAGCTGGAAGACAAGATTTTCACTCCTGAAGGCTATCACTGTTATTACCACGATGCAGTCAAAAAGGGCTACAGCGGTGTCGCGATATACAGTCGACAAAAACCGGACGAAGTTATTACAGGCATGGGCAATGCCGAGTTTGATATCGAAGGTCGTTATATTGAAGCCAGATTTGGCAATCTGAGCGTGATCTCCCTCTATCTGCCATCAGGCACATCAGGTGATGAACGGCAGCAGGTTAAATATCGCTGCATGGAGTTTTTCGAAAATAAAATGCAGGAAATGAAAGAATCCGGTCGAGATTACATTATTTGCGGTGACTGGAATATCGCTCATAAGAATGAAGATATCCGGAATTGGAAAGGCAATCAGAAAAACTCCGGCTTTTTACCTGAAGAACGTGCCTGGCTGGATAAGTTGTTTTATGAGATGAATTTTGTCGATGCGTTCCGTGAACTGCCGCAGGCTGAACATGAATACACCTGGTGGTCCAACCGTGGTCAGGCCTGGGCCAATAACACAGGATGGCGTATCGATTATCATGTTCTGAGCCCGAG
>NZ_DCSO01000087.1:709-2892 GCF_002325665.1 Methylophaga sp. UBA1464 | reverse complement strand
AGTCTGAAAGGTAAAGTCAAAGCAACCGATATTTATCGCGATGAACGCTTCTCTGATCATGCACCGCTGACTATTGATTACGATTACGAACTACCAAAATAATGAACTTTCCTGTTTTGTTTCTCTCTGATTAGGGTCTATCTGAGAGAAACAAACCATGTTTTCATTATTCAAGTCGGACCCAGTCAAAAAACTGAAAAAGCAGCTTGCTCAAAAACGTGAGCAGGCCATGCTGGCGCAACGTAATGGTGACATACGCAAGTTTGCCAGGCTCACCGAAGAGTCTCAGCTTCTGGTTGAAGAGATTCAACGGCTTGAGTCGAAACCTGAATAATTCAGTTACCTCAAAAAATGGCTTGGCTTCAAACCCCGACCTGATCTAAGCACTGACTATTCGTGATTACTGCGAAGTTGTCAGCTTTAGTCTGCGGCATGAATGATGGGCTTAAACATTCGGCGATACTGGCTTGGCGTTAAGCCGGTTTTGCGTTTGAACAAGCGACGGAAAAACGACGCATCTTCATAGCCGATCTCAAAACTGATGTCATCCACCGGCAGTTGAGTCTGTTCAAGCTGGCGCTTGGCGGCTTCGATGCGAATATTCTGCAGGTAATCAATCAGAGTCAAGCCTGTCGCGGATTTGAATCTGCGTTTGAGCGTGCGTTCCGGAATATTGGCTTGCTGCAGCGTCAGCTGAAGAGCATGGCCGTTTTTGTAGTGGCGTTTGAGTGCATTTTCGCATTCGGCAACAAGATGATCGCTATGGGGATTATTCCGTAACAAGGTGTGATAGGGCAGCTGACCCTCATCATGCCACTTAAGCAGATAAACCTGAGCAATTCTGACCGCTTCCGCGGGACTGAAGTGCTTGGAAATAATATAAATAGCCAGGTCGTGCCACGACGTGGTGCCACCGGCTGTCACTATTTTCCCTGCGGTATCTGCAAAGGCTAAATTTGGCTCTGGTTTGAAGCGGACTTTCGGATAATGTTTGCGGAACAAGTCCTGATATCCCCAATGGGAAGTAGCATCACAGGCATCCAGCAGCCCTGTCTCGGCGAGCATAATGGCGCCTGAGCAGGCCGAGTAGATATAGGCGCCTTTTGCATGCTGCGTTTTTATCCAGGCGATCAACTCCGGATAGCGACCGGTCAACGGTTCATCAGGACCGAGCCATAGCTCCGGCAGTATAACGATATCAGGTGAATCGGCCAGATGATGAAAGTCGCTGTCAGGCTGAATGGGGATGTTATTGCCGCAGAAAAACATCTCACGACGGTTTGACACGATATGCACATTAAAAGGAGTTTGCTGCTGTTCTTTACGTGACAGTGTCTGCCAGATATTGCCCGTCGCCATCAGCACATCTTTCATGCCATATAAAGCCGACCCCGCTGTTTCCGGAATCGCCACAATACAGACATCAAGCGAGGTTGCAGTCATTTTTGGCATAAATGAACCGTTTTTTGGTTTTTTGCATCTTATAGCGCATTTATACGACGCTTAATCTTTTTCATAACTTCATTAAACGTTAATGAAGCAGATGAATGAGGAAAATACCATGAATATGATGAATCAGGCTTATGAAAATGAGCAACAAATTACGCCATTCGCACACCGTTATCAAAGATGTGTAATGGCATCAAAACGGGTTTCCTGGCGGATTGAAGAAGATGTGATTCGAGGCCGGGAATTTGACGCCACACAAAAGTTTTTGCCCGACCAGTTATCACGGGTAAATCAATGGGGATTCCTGACTGCAGAGGACAAACGCTTTGTCAGCCAGATCCAGGGACGTACTTATGCCAATATTTTTGGTCTGGTGGAGCGATTTATCAACGCCAAAGTATTGGAGCTGGGCCAGCATCATGTGTTGGGTGATCAAGTGGCACTGGAGGCACTGATCAGGTTAAGCGATGAGGAGCTTAAACATCAGGCGCTATTTCGCCGGATAGAAGTGATGACCGGTAAAGTGATGCCTGAAGGCTATTATTTTACGATTGATCCGAATGATGTGGCGCGTGCTGTGTTAACCAAGTCCACCTGGGCGGTGCTTGGCTTAACCTGCCATATTGAATTGTTCACGCAGCAGCATTACCGGCAGAGTATCGCTGAATGTGAGGGCTTATCACCGTTATATAAAGACGTATTTCTGTTTCATTGGAAAGAAGAATCCCAGCATG
>NZ_DCSO01000087.1:0-575 GCF_002325665.1 Methylophaga sp. UBA1464 | reverse complement strand
ACAACAGGCCAAGGCAGATGCCAGCTATTTTATTGCTGTGTCGAGAGCCACATTCACTGCACAGCAGCAAGCGGCGATAGCTGAACAATTTCTTAGCGCATATCGCTGGCAATACATTGTTTCTGGAATACAGCACACCCGGTTTACCAAAGTGCTGAGTGAGTTGATCACGCAAGCTCAGATGACAAAGATAAACAATGCGCTGGCTCCGCTGATCCATTCAGCTGGTTAATTGGTGTGAGTGAATTGCTACGTAACAGGTTCCGGCCGCAGGTCGGAACCTGTTACGTAAAGTACCTCAAAAAAGTACAGTACTAATGAACTGAGGCCATCACGCAGCGAATCACCCCGTAATCGTATGCTTCATCCAGCGCATGAAACACGACTTTCAGGCTGTCGGCCTTTTCTCCCAGCGACTCAATGGTGGAAATAATCGCATTGAAGTCACCATCTTCCAGTTCCAGTACATTCTTAACATCCAGCAGACCGGCTTCAATACCATCGGAGAGATGACTGTAGACCGTGCTGATTTTTAGCTCACGGTGTTTCGCGATTTGATCAGGGCTCAACCCTTG
>NZ_DCSO01000051.1:0-8865 GCF_002325665.1 Methylophaga sp. UBA1464 | reverse complement strand
GCTTTTTCAGCTCACAACAGAGGCGGATATGAAAGATCAACAAGCCCTAGGGTTATCAGTTTTCATGGGTTAACCAAAAAACCAGTAAGCAATAATTATCGCTGCAGTTATTCCAGCAACATCCGCCGCAAGGCCGCAAGCAATAGCATGGCGGATTTTCTTAATCCCTACGGCACCAAAATACACTGCGAGAACATAAAATGTTGTTTCAGTGCTGCCCTGAACAATGGAGGCCAAACGTCCGGCAAACGAATCCGCTCCATGCACTTCCATGGTATCGATCATCATGGCCCGGGCCCCACTGCCACTGAATGGTTTCATCAGGGCGGTGGGCAGGGCATCGACAAAACGATCATCCAGTCCTGCAGCGAGCACTCCGGCACGAACACCGCTAGCGATTAATTCAAGTGCACCGCTGGCACGAAAAACCCCAATGGCAACTAACATGGCAACCAGATAAGGAATAATCATTACCGCCGTTGAAAAACCTTCTTTGGCACCATCAATAAAGGCCTCATAGGCATTTACCCGTTGCCAGGCAGCTGCCACAATAAAGGCGATTACTAATGAAAAAATCACTACATTACTGACAATAGCGGATTGCACCAGCATTTGTTGTTGTTCCAGACTGGCAAAATAAGCCAGTAAACCGAACACAAAAGCACTGAAACCACCCAGGTACATCAGCACGATGCGATCCAGCAGATTGATTTTCTGTACCGCGGCGACAGTGATTAAACCTATCAAGGTTGAAAAATAGGTGGCGATAAGTAACGGGATAAAAACGTCTGTCGGATTAGCGGCGCCCATCTGTGCACGATAGGTAAAAATGGTGACCGGGAACAAGGTGACGGCAGAAGTGTTAATGACCAGAAACAGAATCTGGGCGTTACTGGCGGTATCTTTTAACGGATTAAGCTTTTGCAGTTCCTGCATCGCTTTAATACCCAACGGGGTTGCTGCATTATCGAGGCCCAGTGCATTGGCTGATATATTCATCACCATCGCCCCCAGCGCGGGATGATTCTTTGGTACTTCAGGCATTAAACGAGTGAAAAGGGGCGATAACCCACGGGTTAATAACTCGACAAATCCACTGCGTTCACCAATTTTCATAATCCCCAGCCATAAGGCCAGAATGCCGGTTAAACCAATGGCAATTTCAAAAGCGGTTTTAGAAAGTGCAAACAGCGCCTGCATGATCTGGTTAAAAATTTCTGTGTCACCCAACACCAGTAACTTAAATAAAGCTACTGCAAAGGCAATCAGAAAAAAGGCAATCCAGATAATATTCAGCATGGGGGCTATTGTGGCATGCTCAAAAAAAAAGTCACTGTTGCCAGTGACTTTTAGTTATTGATGTATTGACCAGTTAGCTTTTCTTAAATTTCTTACCAGGTTTGCTACGAGGTCCATCTTTACGATCTTTGCTGAAATTCCGGCGTGATGGACGGGCCGCTAAACTTTCAGCTACTGCTTCCTCTGTTGCCAGACTCATGTTCAGCTGTTTATTGTTGACCCATACTTTACGTATTTGTTGGAACATATCTTTTGGCATGCCTTGTGGCAAATCAATCAAACTATGATCATCATTAATAGTAATACGACCGATAAACTGACTGTCAATGCCTGATTCATTGGCAATCGCGCCGACCAGATTGCGTGGTTCGATATTATCTGCACGACCTACTTCAACGCGGTAGGTATCCATATCCGGCTCATTAGGGTGCGCGCGTGGTGCACGTTTTTCACGTGGTGGACGTTCGCCTCTGGAAGGTCTTTCACCGCGCTCCTGACGAGGTCCACGTTCCCGTTCTTCACGTGCAGGGCGTTGCGTGACATGTTTAACCGGCTTCAACGGACGATCTTTCTGCACTAAAAAGGCCAGTGCTGCAGCGATTTCAATCGGATCCGCATTATGTTCCTGTTGATATTGGCTGATCAGCGTCTCGAAATAAGCCAGTTCCTGAGACTCAATGGTTTCACTGAGTTGTTCCATAAACTGCAATACACGACGATCAGCAATATCTTCGCTGCTCGGTAATTGCATTTTGGTAATGACCTGGCGTGTCGCTTTTTCAATGGCACTTAACATTCGTGTTTCGCGTGGGGAGACAAACAGAATGGCCTCACCTTTACGACCGGCACGGCCGGTACGGCCGATACGATGCACATAGGATTCGGTATCGTAAGGGATATCGTAGTTGACCACATGGCTCATACGTTCAATATCAAGCCCACGTGCAGCTACATCAGTAGCAATCAGAATATCAATACTGCCTTTTTTCATGCGTTCAATGGTTTTTTCACGCAGGGCCTGATTCATATCACCGTTGATGGCAGCGGCTGAATATCCCCGGGCTTCAAGTTTCTCAGCCAGTTCAACTGTCGCGTTTTTGGTGCGGACAAAGATGATCATGCCGTCAAAGTCTTCGACTTCCAGAATACGGGTTAACGCATCCAGCTTATGCATACCGGTGACTTGCCAGTAACGCTGGTTAATGGTGGTGACGGTTGACGTTTTGGATTGAATGCGAACATCCACCGGATCTTTCAAATATTTCTGTGCGACACGATGAATTGGGCCCGGCATGGTTGCTGAAAATAAAGCGACCTGACGATTTTCAGGGGTTTCTTTAAGAATGGTTTCGACATCATCAATAAAGCCCATACGCAGCATTTCATCCGCTTCATCAAGCACTAATGCTTCAAGTTTATCCAGCTTCAATGTGCCACGACGAATATGATCCAGAATACGACCCGGGGTACCGACAACAACTTGTGGTTTACGTTGTAATGAGCGTAATTGAATGCCCATGCTTTGACCGCCATAAATCGGCAGAATATGGAAATCTTTCAGGTGACGGGCATAACTTTGGATCGCTTCTGAAACCTGTATAGCCAATTCACGAGTCGGTGCTAACACCAACATCTGGGTGGATTTATTTTTAACATCCAGCCGACTTAACAGCGGTAAAGCAAAAGCAGCCGTTTTACCTGTACCGGTCTGGGCCTGGCCTAGTAGATCTCTACCGGCAAGTAAAGGCGGAATACTTTGCGCCTGAATAGGCGAAGGGGTTTCATAACCTGCTTGTTGTACAGCTTGTAAAATTGGAGCAGCTAACCCTAACTCAGCGAATGAGGGTGTTGAATCGTTTTCTGGTGTGGACATTGAATAACCTGTGATGGGCAGCTTTGGAAACAAAGCTGTAAAAGTGACATTTGCGAGCGTGCAATTATACGTGCCTGAACTATGAAAAGATAGCAAAATCATTCATTTAATTAGTGCTTATTTACTCTTGAGCACCATCATGCAGAGACGATGATGGATAAGCAGCTCAGGCTTGCCATGGTGCTTATACCTGATCTATGTGATTATCAGCTAACCGGTTTTTTAAGATAGAGAAAAATACTATGGATCCTTTTTCAGTTGATGCGTATACCCCGGCAGAAATAGCTCGCCGCCTGGAAAAAATCAGTATGAGCAAATGCACTGTGGATCCGTTGAGAGTCTTTGCGTTGGCATTACTGGCAGGTGCATTTATCGCGCTTGGGGCGGCGTTCTTTACACTGGTGACTTATGACGTTGGCAATATGCCAGCGGGTTTGATGCGATTAATTGGTGGTCTGGCATTTTGCTTGGGATTAATTCTGGTGGTGGTGGCCGGGGCAGAATTATTTACAGGTAATAACTTATTGGTCATGGCCTGTATTGATGGTCTGATTAGCATAAGACAACTGATTTACAACTGGGTAATGGTTTATCTTGGCAATTTCATTGGCGCTTTAGGAATTTTACTGCTGATGTATTTCAGTGGTTTATGGTGGCAGGGTGATGGGGCGCTTGGGCAGAAGGTGGTGGCAATTGCTGACAGTAAAGTGAATATGAGCTGGATGGAAGCGTTCAGTCGAGGAGTGTTGTGCAATATTCTTGTTTGTCTGGCCGTCTGGTTATGTATGGCAGGCCGCAGCGTGACTGATAAGGTTCTGGCAGTGATCTTTCCAATTACTGCATTTGTCGCTTTAGGTTTTGAACACAGTGTTGCCAATATGTTTTTTATTCCTGCAGGCTTATTGGCACAAACTGAAATCGGGACGACTTTAGCTGTCTCTGAGCAACTGACCATAGGGGGATTTTTCTGGCATAACTTGATCCCGGTGACCTTAGGCAATATGCTGGGAGGGAGTGTATTTGTAGGCTTGTTTTACTGGTTTATCTATTTACGTAAATAAAAGGAAAACAGCATGACTGAACATGTTTATAAGCATATTGAAATCACCGGCAGCTCAGCCGATAGTTCGGATAAAGCGATTGAAAATGCAATCGCTAAAGCGGCTGAAACAGTGAAGAATCTACATTGGTTTGAGGTGACCGACACCCGCGGCTATATTGAAAATGGCGGTGTACGCTACTGGCAGGTCACTATCAAAATAGGTTTTCGAATAGAGGATTAAATCCCCTATTTATTCAGCTTGGTAAACTTGGCGCCTTCGAGCGTCAAGTTATACATCAGGCCTTTATTGCTGAACACAAACCCGACGATGGGATCTTTAATATCAGTGGTATTGATATCCTCACCTACTCCCCATTCGACAACAGCCACAGAACCATCTACTCCGGCTTTCCACCCATCACTATCGCGAAACTGCTGTAATGCCTCATCATTCATAAACACCAGAATCACGGTTTTTTGCTGAGCACCTAACTGAAAGCCGATGGATGCAGCCGCAGTATTGTAGTAATCCACAGTGCTACCACTGATGCGTAACGCACCTTCACCATATTCACCACCGATACCAAAACCGGCTTTGATGATATCGGGCAAAACCAATACCCCGGAAGCTTTTTCAAGAAAACGATCACCACCGGAAACTTCTGTTTGAAACCGTTTCAGGGCTTCATCCACTTTAATATCAATTTCGGCGGCTGAGGCGGAAAAGGATTGTGTAGAAAGCGTCAGTAAAGAAAAGGCAAAAATCATTGCTGACAGAACAGGAAGATAAGTCGAAATTCGGTTTAACATGATGTAAATCCTCAACTTCGTTATTGAGGCTTCAACATAGCACGCTGACTGGAGGGATGGAAGATGGTCAGTACATAATAAAACGTACTGACCATGCCGCTTAGTTATTGATCCCCAGACTTTTCAGATACTCATCATAGGTACCGGTAAAGTCGGTGATACCTTCATTTTCCATATCAAATATGCGGGTTGCCAGAGAGGAGACAAACTCACGATCATGGGAGACAAAAATTAAGGTACCTTCGTAGTTTTCCAATGCCAGGTTAAGTGATTCAATAGATTCCATATCCATATGGTTGGTCGGTTCATCCATCACCAGGATATTGGGTTTTTGCAGAATCAGTTTGCCAAACAGCATGCGGCCTTTTTCACCACCTGACAGCACATTGACCTTTTTATCAATCATATGACCAGAGAATAGCAGACGACCCAAAGTGCCACGGATAACCTGTTCATCATCTTCCGGGCTGCCCCATTGCGACATCCACTCGAACAAGGTCATATTACTCTTAAACAGATGATCATGATCCTGAGCGTAATAACCGATATTGGCATTTTCAGACCATTTTACATGACCGGATTTTGGCGCCAGTTCACCAACCAGCGTTTTCACAAAAGTGGTTTTACCAATACCGTTAGGACCGATAACAGCAATCTTTTCGCCTACTTCAGCCATAAAACTAAAATTTTCAAACAGCGGTTTTTCGTTATCGTAACCTTGTGTCAGTTTGCTGACTTCCAATGCATTACGAAACAGTTTCTTTTCCTGATTAAAACGAATAAACGGATTCACCCGGCTGGAAGGTTTAATGTCATCCAGCTGAATTTTTTCCATTTGTTTTTGACGGGAAGTTGCCTGTTTTGCTTTGGACGCATTGGCAGAGAATCGTGATACGAATTCCTGTAGCTCTTTGATCTGTGCTTTTTTCTTCGCATTGTCTGATTGCAGACGTTCGCGCGCCTGGGTGGAAGCGATCATGTACTCATCATAATTGCCCGGATAAATACGTAATTCGCCATAATCCATATCCGCCATATGCGTACAGATGCGATTGAGGAAGTGTCGATCATGCGAAATGATGATCATGGTGCTGCTGCGCTGGCTTAATACCTCTTCCAGCCAGCGGATGGTATTGATGTCCAGATGGTTGGTCGGCTCATCGAGCAGCATGATATCGGGATCAGCGAACAGTACCTGAGCCAACAGGATACGCAGCTTCCAGCCGGGTGCAATTTCACTCATCGGACCATAATGCTGTTCTACCGGAATGCCGACACCTAACAGTAATTCACCCGCACGGGATTCGGCGGTATAACCGTCCATCTCGGCGTATTGACCTTCCAGTTCTGCGACTTTCAGGCCATCTTCTTCACTCATTTCCGGCAGGTTATAAATCCGATCGCGCTCACGATGCACATCCCATAACTCAGGTTGTCCCATAATCACAACGTCAATAACACGTTGATCTTCGTACGCAAACTGATCCTGTTTTAATACCGCATAAGACTCATTAGGATCGTAACTCACATTACCCGAGGTAGGCTCTTGCACCCCGGCCAGAATTTTCATAAAAGTCGATTTACCACAACCATTTGCGCCAATCAGGCCATAACGATTGCCGCCACCGAATTTAACGGAGACATTTTCGAACAGGGGCTTGGCCCCAAACTGCATGGTGATATTGGCGGTTGCGATCAAGATAGAGGCCCTGGTTAACGAGGAAGCGCTGTTGGAGAAACGAGCACGCTTGCAAAAGCTCGCGATTCTACGCGCCTTTGGGCAACGTTACATCTCCCCTTGCGCGCTTCCCTTAACCGGGCACTTGACTACTGCGCAGGCATTTCAAGCAGAAAGCGTTCTCCGTCAAGCGCTTGGCGCAGGCGTGAGTGTAAAATCCCAACGATCCCCTGGTGCTCGCCGACCAGCGCGGTGGTCGTCACCGTCAACCCACTGTGGCGCTGTTCGGCGGCGGCGCAGATCTCGGCGATATCGCCACCCTCACCGGCATGACGGCCTGGGGAGAGAAACAGCATCGCCAGCACCACGTTCCCGCTGCTGAATTCAGGCGTATCCAGCAGGTGCTCCAATAGCGGCTCGTTAAAGCGGTACTCGTCGCCGTCACGTCGCTCCATGGAAGCCGCCGCCACGCAGCGCACGTCGTCGCCCAGCAGCACGCTCAATTGCCCAGCCAGGCGGTTACGCACGGCGGTAACGTCGGGAATGGGGCTGCCGTGGTCCACCAGCGCGACCTTGGCAGCGCCTTGTTCAGGCAACTGCGCACGTACGTTATCGGCCAACAGCTGTGCCAAGCGCAGATCGTTACTCCCAAGTTCATCTACCAGTGGCTGAGCAACCCGCACCGACACGTTAGGAAAACGGGCCTGCAACGCGGCCATACGCTCCGGCAAATACCCCGTTAGCGCTTTGCTGGGGCCGAAGAAAAACGGCAGCACGATAATCTCGGTGGCGCCTGCCTCGGCGCTGCGTTCGGCGGCGGGGCCTAACGTAATGGCGGGAATGCCATCGACCTCTTCAGCGGGGATTTTATTGGAGTGCAACAGCGAGGCCGCCTGAACAGTCTCCCCTAGCGTCTCGCTCAACGCGGCCGCCACCCGGCGCAGGTTATGGGTGGCCTGGGGGCGCAGGGAGCCGTTATCGACAAGAAAAATAGCGCGCATCGCGTTCGTCCTTTTCAATCAAAGCGTTAATGAGCCGCCAGCACATCCGCAGCGGCTCGATGTAGCTGGGCGTGGCGCGCAGCAAGGGCGGCAATATCGCGGTCGTAGCCGCCGCCGATGACCGCCGCCACGGGAATGTCAGACTCACGACAAAGGTTCAACACGTAGTGATCCCGGGCATACAGCCCGTCACTGCTGAGCGATAAGTAGCCCAGGCGGTCATCGTGATGCACATCCACGCCCGCGTCATAGAGCACTACGTCTGGCTGGTAGGCGGCGAGTACCCCAGGCAGCCAAGACGCGAGTTCGGCCAGATAAGCCGCATCCTCCATGCCGTTGGGCAGGTCGATATCCAGGTCGCTTTTTGCTTTGCGGGCGGGGAAGTTACGCGCCGCGTGCATGGAAAAGGTAAACACGCCGGGATCGTTGGCAAAGAGCCGCGCGGTGCCATCGCCTTGATGCACGTCGCAATCCACAATCAGCACCCGCTCTACCCAGCCCTGCGCCAGCGCGTGGGCGGCGGCCACGGCTAAATCGTTAATCAAACAGTAGCCGCTGGCGGCATCCGCATGGGCGTGGTGCGTGCCGCCCGCCGAGTTGCAGGCAAGCCCGGTGGCCAGGGCCGCTTCCAGGGTGAGCAGCGTGCCGCCGGTTTCCAGCCGCACTCGTTCCACCAAGGCTTGCGACCACACAAACCCGCTGCGCCGCTGGGCGGCACGATCGAGCTGGCCGTGCAAAAACTCCTTCACGTACTCTGGTGTATGCACGCGTTGCAGGCTTTCGAGGGTGGCCGGTTGGGGCGTGTGCCACTCGATGGGGCAGGCCAACGTTTGCTCGCCCAATAGCTGCCGAAGCACCCGAAACTTTTCCATGGGGAAGGGGTGATTGGCTGGTAAATCAATCGTATAACCCGGATGATGAACCACCGTTAACGCCATGCGCGTGCAGCCACTTTGGTCACAAATGTAGATCGCTTATGTTGCTTGATACCACGACGTTAAACCAGCAAAGAAACTTCTTCGACGGCCATGCGGATATCTGGCTTTTTGGCTACGGTTCGTTGATTTGGAAGGCCGATTTTGACTATTTAGAGCGGCGGCCTGCGGCGATTACCGGCTGGGCGCGGCGCTTCTGGCAGGGCTCCCACGATCACCGCGGCACA
>NZ_DCSO01000094.1:5872-6442 GCF_002325665.1 Methylophaga sp. UBA1464 | reverse complement strand
GACCAGAAGCTGGGGGAGACCGTACCCGCAGAACCTAATGCACCCAGCAAACTGTTCATTGCTGCCTGCGTAGTAACGCCGAGTTCAGCCGCCCGTTTACGATCCAGATTCACATAATATTCTGGCAGGGCAAAGACCTGCTGAAAGCCAATATCCACTGCACCTTCCACATATTGCATTTTTTCAATCAGGGTTTCAGCTTTTGCGATGCTGCCGGGCAGGTTCCGACCGGTAAAACGCACATCCAGTGCGGTTGGAGTACTGCCGGAAAGCGTTTGATTGGTGGTGTCTGCCGCTTGAGAAAATAGTGTGACTTCGGGAAATTTCGCTTTAAGCATTTGCCGAATGGATGCTTCATAGTGGCTGCTCGGCTGATGACCTTTGGCCAATTGGATCTGTAACTCACCATCATAAGTACCGATGGTAAAACTCTCTACCCAGGCACGGTTAATGGAATCCGGCATGCCAATGTTTTCAAACACAAAATCCAGTTCATCCTCCGGAATAATTTTGCGGATTTCCTGCTGAATTTGAGCAAATTTATCGGCTGTCTGTTCAATGCGGGTGCCG
>NZ_DCSO01000094.1:0-5731 GCF_002325665.1 Methylophaga sp. UBA1464 | reverse complement strand
GAAGATATAATCGCATCAGTCCAGCATCGGTTTTCGGAAAGAAATCACGGCCAATCTCCTGTAAGGCAAATCCGGCTGCTGTGATGATCACAATGCCAATCAGCGGGGCGATGACAATATGCCGTTGCAGGCGACCAATGGTATTTTGCAGATGCTGCTGGCCATTGTGCAGGTGTTGTTCCAGGGCAAGATGTAAATGCACCAATGGGTTTCTGGATTGTCTGGTTAAGGTTTTTTCATTGGTCAGTAATAATTTGGCCAGTGTTGGCACGACCGTCCGTGACAATAGATATGAGGCGGCCAGACAGGCAATCACCACAATCGCCATCGGCTGAAAGATAAAGCCGGCGACACCGGTTAATAAAAATATCGGTGAAAACACAATACAGGTGGAAAGGGTTGAAACAAATTCCGGGAAGGCGACTTCACTGGCACTGGTCAGAATGGCACGGCTGGGTTCCATGCCATCGGCCAGATGCCGTTTGATATTTTCAATTTCCACCAAGGCGTTATCGACCAGAATGCCAATTGCTAAGGCCAGACCACCAAGGCTCATCAGATTCAGGGTGTTACCGGTGAGGTTCAATACAAATACCGCGGTCAGCAATGACAGGGGTATTGAGGTCAGAACAATCAGCGTGGCGCGTGATGATCCTAAAAACAACAGGACCATGAGTGCGACCAGTGATCCGACGATAAGAATTTCCATTTCAATATGATGCAGTGCGGTGCTGACAAACACCGACTGATCAAAAATAGGTGAAATGGTAATACCCTCAGGTGCGGCGGCCTGAATGGAAGGCAAACGTTCCATCAGTTCGTTGATAATATCCACGGTAGAGGCGCCGCCCAGTTTAATCAAAGACACCATAACGGCGTTTTGGCCATTTACCCGGGCGATATTGGTCTGCAATGCTGTGCCATCACGTACATCGGCCACATCGCGCAGTAATATCAACTCGCCGTTTCGGGCCCGGATAGGTAAGTCCTCAAAATCGGCGACCGCCTGAGGACTGGCATTAACCGTAATCTGCAGCTCATTCTGTGCTTCACGAATGCTGCCTGATGGCAGCGTCAGGTTCTGTTCATTAATTGCGCGAGTGACATCGTTGGCTGTTAATCCCTGGGCAAACAAGGCTTCCGGATCCAGATCCACCATAATCTGACGGGTTGCACCGCCATAAGGCAGTGTCATCCGAATACCATTAATCGATTGCACCATGCCGCGTAACTGTAAACGGGCAAAGTCAGCCAGTTGGCCATCGGTCAGAGTGTCGGAAGACATGACCAGCTGGATAATTGGTGTGCTGGACTGATTATATTCTGAGACCAGTGGCGGAGAGGTGCCTTCCGGCATGCGCCGTCGAATGGTTTGCGAAACGCCGGTTACCTGGGCCATTGCATTGGCAATATCGACTTCGGGATGAAAATCGATATGAATCACCGAGGTGCCATTCAATGTTTGTGAGCGGATTTCCCTGAGATTATCGACATTATTCATAATCGCCACTTCACTGAAAGTGGTGATTTTCGAGGCCATTTCATTCGTGTTGAGACCGTTGTATGTCCACACAACTTTTATAGAAGGTATATTGACGCTGGGGAGCACATCGACTGGTAATTTAAGATAACTGATCAGCCCGGCGGCAAAAATCAGCAGGCTTAAGGCGGCAACAGAATAAGGTCGGGTTAGAGCATAGCGCACCAGCCACATAAATAGCTTCTCTTGTTATTAATATGGAATAACTGATTGCAGCGACGTTACGCAACCAGTTTTATGCCGCGTAGAGTGCAGCGATAAAATTAAGACAATGTTAACGTTGTCTTAATTCAGTTAAACGAACATGTTGTTTTTATTCTGGATATCGACCGATGTATGTTTTGATTGTGGAAGACGATGCATTAATGGGGGAAGGCATACAGACCGGTCTCACAGCATTGGGTATTCAGGCGGAATGGGTGATGAACGCCGGTGGTGCAGAAACGGCGATGTCGACCGCCAGTTTTGATGCTGTGGTATTGGACTTGGGGCTTCCGGATGAAGATGGGATGCAGTTGCTGAGTCGCTGGCGTGAAAGAGGCAATACTTTACCGGTGTTGATTTTGACGGCACGTGATGCAGTACCGGACAGAGTCAGTGGATTACAGGCCGGGGCCGATGACTATATGAGTAAGCCCTTTGATTTAACCGAACTGGTTGCCCGATTACATTCATTAAGCCGTCGGGCTGCAGGGCGTGCCACGCAGACCATCCAACATGGCAGTCTGCAGTTTGATCCAGCAACGTTGCAGGTTACCCTGAATAACAAACCATTGAATTTATCCCGCCGGGAAATCACTGTGTTGGAAACCCTGTTGCAACATCCGGGCAGAGTGGTCACTGCCGCACAGTTACAAGACAGACTTTATGGTTGGGCTGAGGGCATTGAAAGTAATGCGGTTGCAGTGCATATCCATAATCTGCGTCGTAAATTGGGCGATGAGTGGATCGAGACCGTCCGTGGTATGGGCTATCGGTTGGGGGGTGTCAATGAATCAGGCTAAAGCCAAAGATTATCTGCGCTGGCAGTTATTGTGGCGTATTGGAATTTCGGTATTGCTGATGTGGCTGTTGCTGGCACCATGGCTGTTGCTGAGCGTGCAGAAAGAAATGCAGAACACATTGGATAACCGGCTTGCCGCTTCAGCCAAAATGCTGATGTCCCTGATGTCGCAATATGATTTGGATCCACTGGTAAACGGTACTCAGCGCAGTCCGCTGTTTGATCAGACGGACAATCTGGATTTGCCGGCCACCCTGGCGTGTAAAGTGGCTAATGTGGCGGGCGATATTATTGCCGTATCACATGATGCTCCGGAAAGCGTGCTGACCACCACACAGCAAGGCTATCAGAATCGGATGCAGGATGGTGAACCGTGGCGTGTTTTTAATTTATCGCAAGCGGGGTTGACCATTACCACGGCTGAGCGTCTGGAAACCCGGGATACTCTGATGCGTTCGGTGGTTATTGCTGCCGGATTACCCTTTTTTCTGAGTTTGGCTGGTACTTTGGCAGTCGTCTGGTTTGGCATTCTGCATGGCTTTAAACCTTTGCATAGTCTGAGTGAGAGTATGGCGCGACGCAATACTGAGGATTTAACGTCTCTGGTATGGGAACAGCGTCCGGCTGAAGTCCGCCCTCTGGTCGATGAAATAAACCGTTTATTACAGCGTATGCAGCAGTCTTTATTGCGTGAGCGCCGGTTCACCGGCGATGTGGCTCATGAGTTACGAACGCCTTTGGCCGGAATCAAAACCCAGTTACAAGTCGCCCGTTTAACAGACGGTGGCAAAGCCATGCATGCCTTATTGCAGGCTGAAAAAGCGACTGACAGGTTGCAACGTACACTGGATCAATTGTTATTACTGGCCAGAGTAGAGGGTGATGGTCAATTAACCGAAACAGCACGTTTACCGGTTGCTGAAATTAACAATATGGCGCTAAGTGATGTGCAGCATCTTGCCAAGCAACATCAAGTGACCTTGCGCTTCAATGATGACGTAGATGAGAAAATTCAGGCATCCGCTATTTTACTCTCGGCGGCATTACGCAATCTGCTCGAAAATGCCATTCGCCATGCACCGGAAAATAGTGTGGTGACACTTTCTGCCACCGAGCAGCAAGGTCAGTTGCACTGGACGGTAGAAGATGAAGGGCCCGGTGTTTCGGAAAAGTTGCTTTCAGAGCTAACCCGACGCTTTGTACATGGACACCAAAACAGTGGAAGCGGTTTGGGGCTGGCCATTGTGGATGCTATTGTCAGACGATTTAAAGGTGAGTTACATATTAAAAACGGCGTGGCAAAAGGATTATTGGTGACCATCAGTATTCCTCTGCAATCCGGCGTTTAGACATCAGTGAGAGTATCAGGAAAACGTATGCGGATTGGGGTGCTGAAAGAAATCAAAACTCAGGAACACCGGGTCGGACTGACGCCTGCTGGTGTACGGGAACTATGCGCTGATGGCAATGAAGTTTGGGTTGAGCATTCTGCCGGTAAGGCAATTGGTTTTACCGATGCGGATTACCAACAGGCCGGTGCCAATATTGCCGAAAATGCAGCAGCCGTCTTCGCCAGGGCGACGCTGATAATCAAAGTCAAAGAACCTCAGCCAGCCGAAATCGAACAGCTAACTTCTGAACACACCTTGTTCACTTATCTGCATCTTGCACCGGATCGATTACAAACAGCGGCTTTACAACATTCCGGAGCGACCTGCATTGCCTACGAGACAGTAACCGATAACCAGGGAGGCTTACCGTTATTGGCCCCGATGAGTGAAGTGGCGGGACGCATGGCGATTCAGGCGGGCTCCCAGGCATTACTGATCCATGAAGGAGGCTTAGGTATTTTACCGGCAGGCGTTCCCGGTGTTGCCCCAGCCAATATTGTGATTATAGGCGGTGGCGTGGTCGGTGTTAATGCTGCCCGCATGGCAATGGGGATCGGTGCGGATGTCACTGTATTGGATAACTCACTGACTAAATTACAGCAATTGGATCTGCAATTTGGCCCGCGGTTGAAAACCTTATATTCCAATGCAGAGGCCATTGATAGTGTCGTACAACATGCTGATATGGTGATTGGTGCCGTGTTACTGCCGGGGGCCACAGCACCCAAAATCATTGAATACCGGCATCTTGAAATGATGAAAACCGGCAGCGTGCTGGTGGATGTCTCGATTGATCAGGGAGGCTGTTTCGCTTCTTCCCGTCCGACAACGCACGATCAACCAACCTATATCGAACAGGGCATCGTGCATTATTGCGTAGCCAATATGCCTGGCGCTGTTGCCCGAACCTCCACGCTGGCACTCACCAACGCTACGTTACCGTATATTCGGAATCTGGCCCGTCAGGGGGGTAAAGCCGCTTTTTTAGCGGACCGCCATTTGCTTAACGGACTGAATATTTATCAGGGTAAAATTACGCATCAAGCCGTTGCTGACGCGCAGGGTGAAGCCTATTCTGATCCATTTTTGTTAATGAGTTCTGCCTGATCATCCCAGATACGTTGCCAGACCCAATACAATCCATTTATCGCATTACGGGGCATCGATAATTGTTTTGGTGGCAATGTAATGACTTCATCATTTTCAATTCTGGCCAGTTGAAAACGGAAAAAATACGCTGGCTCCATCCCCATCCTCAAATCGGTTGCCAAAATAATGTTTTCCAGCTGCTGCAACTTGAAATTATTCTGAGTAAACCAGTCTAGCCGTTCGAGATCAGATTGATCCGGTAGCAGACCTTTCAGTTCGCTGCCTCGCTCATACTGGGTAAATCTAAACGCTGCATCACCATCAAATACTGAACGAAATGCTTCGTAATAGACAGCTTCATCAATCACGACAATGCGCCATAACAAGGTGTTTAAAGGGGCAGGGGTGATTTTAATATGCTGATATTCAATTTGCTGTTCTGCTAAAGCCTGTTGAGTTTGCCTGGTTACCCAGTGTTGGGCTCCCAGACTCCAGCCGAGATAAGCCGTAGTAAGGATCAGAGCACCCAGCATGATGAAATGGCTTAGCCGGTTTTGGGCGGCAATTAAAATCGCCAGAAATCCTGCAACGAGTGGCAGGCTATATATCGGGTCAATGATAAATATACTGCCAATAGAGACAGGCGGAGGCATAAAGGGCCAGAATAGCTGGGTCCCGTAAACCGTCATTGCATCCAGTCCACTGTGT
>NZ_DCSO01000020.1:5205-5478 GCF_002325665.1 Methylophaga sp. UBA1464 | reverse complement strand
ACGCAGATTTTTTGGATTAACCACAGAGACATGGAGCGCACAGAGATTAATAAACGATTTAGATCGAGTTAACACAGCGTAACCGGACATATGAAGATGTGATTGTTATGCTTCGTTAATTAAGCGCCAACCCACAAAAGTTTTTTTGAATTCACCAATCATGATGGTTTATGCAGCAAGGTTAAATCAAAGTTACTTTCCATTAATCTGCGCCCATCGGCGAAATCTGCGGATAAATATCCATATAAACCTCTGTGTCCTCCGTGTCTCTGT
>NZ_DCSO01000020.1:4634-5044 GCF_002325665.1 Methylophaga sp. UBA1464 | reverse complement strand
CCATTTAACACAATAATGCCCAAAGCAATGACGTAAACAGAGAGGATTAAGGCACTTTCGAAACCAATTCGGCCAATGCCATAAGTCTCGCGTCGCACCATGCCCAGCAAAAGAATGGCCGTCATCAAAATACTGACCAACCCCCATGTCATCTGCACTGGCGACATGTCGTGATAGATAGAATTATGCGGATAACCTGCATCGGCCGCGGCGACCACAAGAATATTAAAACAGTTGGTGCCGAAGATATTGCTTACTGCCAGGGTCAACGCACCGTAGCGTATCGCGGCGATAGTGGTCACCAATTCGGGAGTGGAAGTCGCCAGGGCGGTAAACAAACCACCCACCAGGGTGTCAGAAAGTCCGGTGTGATCGGCAATGCCTTTGGCTGATTCCATTACCATCCAACC
>NZ_DCSO01000020.1:4205-4512 GCF_002325665.1 Methylophaga sp. UBA1464 | reverse complement strand
GCTGATTCCATTACCATCCAACCGGCGATGCAGGTCACCAAAGCCAGGGCAATAAAACCAAGCCATGTTGCCGTCAAGCTACCATGATGCAGTTTTTCGGGTTTATCCGGAACTGTCTGCCGGGTTGAACGTGGGAACCACATGGGTCTTACCTGCGTGCGGTGAACCAAGTGTAATCCAAACAGATAGGCGACAACGATCACCGGTGTAACCGGATGCACGCCCCAGAATGAAACTGAAGGCGAGACGATCGCCAGTAACGGCAGGGTCAGTAAAACGATCAACAAACCTGCCAGCATCAGGTTTA
>NZ_DCSO01000020.1:3644-4078 GCF_002325665.1 Methylophaga sp. UBA1464 | reverse complement strand
TGCCAGCATCAGGTTTACAGGGGAAGCGGCCGCATGCTCCAGATTGGCTTTGCGATAAACGATGTCTGCAATGCCAAGAAATACCAGATTCACCGCCATGCTACCCATAACATTACTCATGGCCAGATCGGGCCGTGCATCCATCGAGGCACTTAAGGTCGCGGCAAAGTCCGGGAGCGAAGTCACCCCCGCCAGCAACAATACTCCGAACAGGGCCTCGCCCATGCCAGTACGATCGGCCAGTTCATCTGCCAACTTTGCCAGCCGACTGCCCGCGAGGACAATGGCCATAGCAGCAATGCCAAAGACGATCAGGTTGAGCGTCAGGGATGAAAACATTTAGGCCTCAAATGGCTGGGAATTGCCTGAAATATTAATCAAAACGTAGTCTCAGCCAAAACTACCATAATTTGATCCGCAGATTACGCAGATGG
>NZ_DCSO01000020.1:0-3546 GCF_002325665.1 Methylophaga sp. UBA1464 | reverse complement strand
ATCCGCAGATTACGCAGATGGGCGCAGATTTTTTTGGATTAACCAAAGAGACACAGAGCACACAAAGATTAATAAAAAATGTAGGTCGGGTTAGCGGCAGCGTAACCCGACATAGATGATGTGATTGTTGGGCTTCCTGCCTCGCGCCACCCCACGGAAGTTTTTTGAATTCACCAATCGTGATGATTTATGAAGCGAGTTTAGATCAAAGTTGCTCTCAATTAATCTGTGTCCAACTGCGTAATCTGCGGATAAATAGCTTTTAAACCTTTCTGCCCTACGTGCCTCTGTGGTAAATCACTCAGAATCACGTCCCTATCACCCCACCATCCTCTTTAGTGATTAACACGGTAGCGGAACGAGGTCGGCCATTAGGCAGATGATCCGGCCAGTTGCTGGCGGCGCTGGGGTTTTGGGGGGATTTCACAATGCCACGCTTTTCTAAAACCGCTGGCATCTCACCGGGATGTTGAATATTGACCCACATGGTTTTCATGTCGGGCGTTATGGTGACGCCGGTAACTTCACATCCCACCGGCCCGGTAAGAAAACGTCTGGTTTCGCCAGTAGCCGGATTTACTGCCAACATTTGATTGTTACCAAACTGAGCAAATTCGCCTTCATTCATTTTGCTTGAGCTGATATCGGTTTGTACCCACAGCAGGCCTCGCTGATCAATCATCAAACCATCGGGGTTAGCAAAAATATCTCCGTTGATAGTCGCACCATGCTCTTCCCCGCCTGCCAGTACAAACACCTCCCAAGTAAATTCGGTGGAAGTGGCATCGACCTCATTAAACCGAAGCAGATGCCCATATAAATTTGGCTGTCGGGGGTTAGCCGGATTGGTTTCACTGCGTTCACTGTTATTGGTCAGTGAGACAAATACCTCGCCTGTCTCAGGATGCACGGTGATCCATTCCGGACGATCCATTTTGGTGGCCCCTAACTGGTCAGCCGCGGCCCGGGCATGAATTAACACATCACCCTGATCACTAAATCCATTTTCCGGGATCAGACCATTCTGCCCATATATTAAAGGTAACCAGACCCCAATACCTTCGTCATCAAATCGGGCAACGAATAACACGCCTTCATCCAGCAATTTGCCATGGTGTGCGCCCGGGGTGCCATCCCAGCTGTCACGGGTGACAAACTTATAGATATATTCAAAGCGGGCATCATCACCGGAATAACAGGCAATACGATTATCGGCGGCAACTTTGATGGCGACATTTTCATGAGCAAAACGGCCAAGTGCAGTGCGTTTAACCGGAATACTCTGTGGATCGTAGGGATCAAATTCAACCACCCAGCCAAAACGATTGGCTTCATTGGGTTCTTTATCCAGATCAAAACGTGAATCAAACTGCTGCCAGCCGTAATAACTGAACCCTAATTTGTAACGCTTCCAACGTCGTTCAGTCTCAGCGTCCCTTGGATGTTTTGGATCAAAAACAAAGTAGTAATGAAAATTCTCTTCGCAGGTGAGATAAGTCCCCCACGGAGTTTTGCCATTGGCGCAGTTATTTAATGTACCCAACACATTTTTGCCTTCAGGATCGGCATGGGTTTTCAACAAATCATGCCCCGCCGCCGGGCCGCTTATCTGCATTTCGCTGTTCGCCGTCAGACGCCGTGCATATTTTGACGGCCGGACAATTTGCCATTGACCATTATCACGCTTGACCTCAATCAGCGACACACCATGCGCGTTTTGTTCTTTGACGACCTTGTCAGCCGTATAGGTTTCTGGAGCATGTGTATGGCTGCCATCAGTGTGAATGACATCCAGATCCAGGTATTCATGGTTCATCACCAGCAAACCGTGATCCGAGTTGGCTGAATCGGCAGGCAAGGAATAAAAATGAATCGCATCATGATGCATGCCGGCCTGAAGAGCCTGTTCTGCCGCCGAATTACTGGCATCCATATTGAACACAGGACCGTCAGAAACTGGATCGCCCCAGCGGTAAAATACTTCTGCCCGATAGCCTTCCGGCACCACCACTTCATCCAGTAAATCCGCCACAGAAATCGCTTTAAAGCCCATTAATTGAGGATGAAGCTGCAATATGGTTGCCGCAGAAGACAATGGCATAGCCGATGCGAGCATCGCTCCCAAACCAAATTGCAGCACAGAACGGCGGCTGAGTTGTTTCTGTATAAGATTATCGAAGCTGTTTTCCAACATGCTTTTTCCTGAATGTATTTATCACACGAGTGGTTCTGACCTATTCCGTAGCGGATAACTCCATCACTAAAAAGACAACTTAATGCGACGGCGTGACAAAGTTATGACAATCGTTGGTGTTGCGCCAAGGCCCAAAGCACATGTTCGCGAACTAACTCGGAAGGATGCCCTGCCCGGTTATTTAATGCTGCCAACACACTGTCACTAGTCTGAGCATTCCCCAGGGCAACTGCAATATTACGCAACCAGCATTCATAGCCAATACGTCGTATTGGACTGCCTTCCAGTCGCTGCAGAAATTCCTGTTCTGTCCAGCCAAACAAATCGACTAACTGTGGCGCATCCAGACCTTGTCGCGGCAGATAGGCTGATTCCGTGGTCATCTGAGCAAACTTGTTCCACGGGCAAACCAGCTGACAGTCATCACAGCCATAAATACGATTGCCCATCATTGAGCGGAATTCAATTGGAATGCTGCCACGCAGCTCAATGGTCAGATAGGAAATACAACGGCGGGCATCCAGTTCATAAGGCGCGACAATGGCCTGAGTCGGACAGATATCAATGCACGCAGTACAACTGCCACAATGCTCGGATACCGGTTCGGTTAACGGCAGAGGCAGATCAGTGTAAATTTCCCCCAGGAAAAAATACGAACCATTTTGACGGTTTAATACATTAGTATGCTTGCCTATCCAGCCCAGACCGGATTTCTGTGCCAATGCCTTTTCCATCACTGGGGCACTGTCGGTGAATACACGATAGCCCATTTCCCCAACAGCCTCTTCAATTCTTTGTGAAAGGCGGAGTAAACGCTTACGTATCAATTTGTGATAATCCCGGCCCAGGGCATAACGGGAAACAAAACCAAGTTCACTGTTCCCCATCACCTGCCAGGCATCGGCCGCGGTTTCCGGCCAGTAATCCATTCTCGCCGTAATCACACGAACCGTGCCAGGCACTAATTCTTCAGGATGGCTCCGCAAGCTGCCATGACGTTGCATGAAGTCCATTTCGCCATGAAATCCGCGTGCCAGCCAGTGTTGTAATTGATCTTCTGCGACAGACAAGTCAATATCACTGACCCCTAGCTGTTGAAAGCCCAGCGAACGCGCCCAGATTTGCATATCTGCAAGGAGCGCACGGGAGAACTGCACTGTATTTGGATCGGCCATGCGGGCTATTATAAAGAACTGAATTTTTTCATCGGGATATTATTTTATGTCGACCTTGCCACATGAACTCTACACTGCTGAGCAAACCCGTGAACTGGAACGTATCGTTACGGAGCAACATAACATTTCCCCAGCAAAATTAATGTCACGTGCTGGAGAAGCGGCGCTGGATGCAAT
>NZ_DCSO01000074.1:354-4831 GCF_002325665.1 Methylophaga sp. UBA1464 | reverse complement strand
GGCTGGGACTATTTTTCCGCCCCACGGCGTTGGAAATGAATTATGAAGAACAACTACATCGCATCATTTCCGCCTTGTTGGACGGAAAAATAGCCTCCAGCAGTGGTGGCTATGAGAGAGCAACAAGCCCTAGTATCAAAAGCATTAAAAACTCAGACCTTGAACGAGCCTAACTGTTGTTTCAGAGTATTGGCAGCGTCGTCCAGCTCATTGCCAACCCGGCTCAGCTGAAGAGCTCCCTCGGTTGTATGCCCGACCAGTTGGGAGATCTTAGTGAGATTTTTACTGACATCTTCACATACAGCACTTTGCTCTTCAGTGGCTGAAGCAATCTGAAATGTCATTTCCGTCACTTCCTTGATGGCTTGCTGAATATCCTGCAGTGCCGATTCTGCTGCACGAGCAAGATCAACCGTTTCCGTCACCTGCTGCCCGCTCTGGTGCATTGCTGCCGAAGCCTGACGACTCCCCTGTTGCAGTACACTGAGCTTTTCATGAATATCCACAGTGGCATCCTGCGTCCGGCTAGCCAAGGCCCGCACTTCATCTGCAACAACAGCAAAGCCGCGCCCTTTTTCGCCGGCCCGGGCAGCTTCAATCGCTGCGTTAAGTGCCAGCAGATTGGTCTGTTCAGCAATGCCCTGAATGACTGACAAAATGCTGACAATAGCTTCACTGTTTTTTTCCAGCTCCAACATGGCTGATTCCGATTCCTGCACACTGGAACTGACCGAATGAATCGACTCTGAAGTTCGTTTCACCAGTCCCGCGCCGGACTGTGAAGAGTCATTGGCTTTGCTGACAAATTGTGATGTGCGATCCGCATTGCCGGCTATCTGCTGTGCTGAAGCAGCCATTTCCGTAACGGCAGAAACCATTTCTTCAAGCAACTGCTGTTGCTGAACCATCTGAGATCGCGTCTGTTCACTGATTTGGCGACCTTCTGCAGACAGTTCACTGACATTTTCGCCCAGCGGAATTAATTGCTGGATCAGCTTGCGCAGTTTGCCAATAAAGATATTAAGGAATCCGGATAACTTACCGGTCTCATCCTGGCGTTGGATATCAAGCTGCTGAGTCAGATCACCTTCACCTTCAGCAATTGATGCAACCAATGTAGTCATTTTTGAAAGTGGTTGGATACTGCTGCGCGCCACCAGCCA
Source organism: Methylophaga sp. UBA1464 (assembly GCF_002325665.1). Taxonomy (NCBI): domain Bacteria; kingdom Pseudomonadati; phylum Pseudomonadota; class Gammaproteobacteria; order Thiotrichales; family Piscirickettsiaceae; genus Methylophaga; species Methylophaga sp. UBA1464. The sequence continues at coordinate 3,668 of NZ_DCSO01000074.1, read as the reverse complement.
CACAATACCGACCCCAATCAGTGCCAGAAGCAAGCCCAGCACACTGGTACTGACGATAAAGTTTCTTTGCGCACTCTCAAGAAATTGTTCCTGCTCCGCAACGGCAGCCAGTACCTGTGCCTCAGGAACTGCCAGATAAGTCACCCAACCTTGCTGGTTACCGGGCATAGTAAATGGGCTCAGCACGATAAACTGATCTTGCTGCTGCAAAATCTGGCTTTGGCCTGACTTGCCAACGGCGAGAAGCGCTTCTCTGAGACTGTTATCCAAAACACTGAGATTCTGACCGATCATTTCTGGCTGCTGGCTATGTCCGGCAATAACGCCCCGCGGACTGACCAGCAAAGTTTGACCAGCTCCCTGATAAAGAGAAGCAGCGACATCAGTGATCACTGATTGCAAAAAAGCAGCAGAAATATCGATACCACTAATGCCGATAAAGCGACCAGCATTAATTACCGGTGCAACCAGACTGGTCAACAGAACCTGCTCACCATCAATTGGATACAAGTAGGGGTCAATGACACAGCTACCACTGCTATCTTTGGAACAAAGATAATATTCGCCTGCTCTTACGCCATTGTCATCAACAGTAGCATCTTCCAACCCTTCGAGATTTTCCACTACAAAAGTGTCAGATTCTGAACGCACAACATAGGGCAGGAACCGTCCACGGCTATCACTGCCCAAAGTTTCACGGAACAAGAAGTCACTGCCGTCTATTGCATTTGGTTCAAATGCGACATAGGCACCCAAAAAATCCGTATTCAGGGCCAGAGTTTGCTCAAGCATTCTGACCGCAAGACTGCGTTTATCATCAATTTCCGAATCGTTTACGACTGCCTGCATCACAGCCGCATTCGCCTGAGCCGTATTCAGCGCTCTTTCAAGTGGCATACGCAACTGTGCTGAAGTATCTTGAGCCAAAACCTGTAAATAATCCTGGGCCTGTTGCTCAGTGACCTCCCGGCTATGATCAGAAAGACTCTTTTTGATTGAACTGAACTGCCATACGCCAACCAGCGCAGTAACCAGTACGACGGTCAATAAACTGAGGCCAGCCCAAAGACTAAAGCGCTGTTGAATAGAAAGATGCATCTTTATCTCCATTATCAGGGAACCGGAATTACCGGCATACCATTTAAATTGCAATCTGATTTCAGACTACAACAATCGTATTCACTGAACAGCCGAAAATTGCCAGTGCTGACAATCGGTTCCGGCTTTACCCCTGTCCGGTGATAGCATCACAATTTAGCAGCTTCGCTATAGGCTTGAGATTGGCCGTATATACTTGTTGAGACTGTAAGTTCGCGCAGACTTTGCCAGATTTCTTTCAGGCACGCAATGGAGAAAAGATCAATAATCTGCTTTGATTGGCAAAAACTTACATTTCTGATGTATCTGAAAAGTTGAAACGACCAGTTTCTTCTATGGTTTGATATGGTAATAGCCCTCCCATATCCAGTCTGGCCTTAAATGTATAAGCAAAACCATTGTTCTGACCAGTTAATAACCGGTTGATTAATCGCGCACTGCCCAGTAAATTCGGGCTGGCCTCGATAGTAAAATCAGCCATGCCATAGCCTGGAACTGTCGGCAAATCCGGCGTTGCACCACTTAATACACGATTATTTTCCACCTCAACAGAATAACTCATCCCCTTCAAAGACAAAGTGCCGCGATTAGGGTTGATGATCTGTAATCCGATAATAAACCGCGGTGACAGACCATTGGATTCTGGCGCCAGAGAAAAAGACGTGATGTTCACCTGAGGCTTTTCATAATTTGGTGACCAGCTGGCACACCCCATCATGGATATTATTGCTATCAGACATAATATTCTTAACAGGGGCATTTGATTTCCAATCTGGAGGGAGGTATTCAGTCTAAACTGAAATCGTTAGTAATGATGGAAAAAAGCGCAGCAGCGGCTTTCATTGACAAGCAATATCAAGAAATATTGCCCGTTTAAAACAACTGCCGCGCTATTAAGAACGGGATTGTGAGATCAACAGACCCAGTGTATTTATTGGCCACGTTTCTGTACTGGCTCGACTTCATCCATTTCATGAGCAGGATGCATCGCATTTCCGGATTCCCGGGCATCCAGGCGATTTTCCTGATAATCATCTTTCGATTCTTTATTGACACGTTCTGCAGCCTCACCCATATCATGTGCTGGATGATTACCCTCCGATGATTTATCTGCCGGGTTATTGGCAGCTTTTTCTTTCTTCCATTGATAATCTGCTTGTTGCTCTATCTCAGCAGCTTTAGAAGATACTGACTCATCCATTTCATGGGCAGGATGTTTGCCAGTATCATCATTAGCAGCTAACGCAGTGGTGCTGGCAAAAAGTGTCGTCAGGGCAACTGTGTAAAAACATTGTTTAAACATGGTAGCCTCCTTTAATTATGGTTAGAAACAACTCAAACAAAATGGCTTTTCACCATTTGATGTTATGTCCACCCTAACGAATATCCCCGACGACATCAAATCACCGAAAAAACCATTAAACCCATTTTAAATCATATAGTTATTATTTTATTTAGGCGTAATTCAGTATTCTGACCAGACATGATGTGAAAAACTTCCTGCCCCAAGGTAATCAGCCATTTTGCTTTATAATCCCGCCCCTAAGCCGCTTCACGCTGCGTTGAGATAAAACGATTTACACCATTGATAATGGCTTTTATCGCTGCTCGGCTGATATTTTTATCTTGCCCGACACCAAAAACCGGGCCGGCATTACCGACTTTGATTTCAACATAACTCACTGCAATCGCATCTGAACCGCTACCGATACCGTGCTCATGATAATCAACAACGGTTATAGCCTGTTGAATATGACTGGATAATGCTTTTGCAACGGCATCAACGGGTCCCGTACCTTTTGCTTTAAGCTTAAAAGATGTTGTGCCGTGATCCAACTGTAATTCAGCCGCGACACTGTCCTGAGATTCATCCATTAAACTACTGCTTGTAAATTGATAGGGTGCATTTACGCTGAGATAAATTTCATCAAATAAATTCACAATACCAGCAGCATTAATTTCCTTACCGCTGCTGTCGCTGATGTTTTGCACGATTTTGCTGAACTCAATTTGCAAACGACGTGGCAGTTCGAAACCGGAATGTTGCTGTAACAGGAAGCTGACTCCCCCCTTACCGGATTGACTGTTGACTCTGACCACAGCATCGTAGCTACGATTTAAATCTGCAGGATCAACAGGCAAATACGGCACCTCCCAAAAACCATCGGGATCCTGTTTTGCAAAACCTTTTTTAATCGCATCCTGGTGCGAACCGG
>NZ_DCSO01000074.1:0-232 GCF_002325665.1 Methylophaga sp. UBA1464 | reverse complement strand
GTAAACACCAATTCACCGGCATAAGGGTGGCGTGGATGGACAGGTAACTGTGTGCATTCTTCGGCCAATTGGCGGATCTGATCCATCTGACTGAAATCCAAGCCGGGATCGATACCCTGCGAATATAAATTCAATGCCAAGGTCACTAAGTCGACATTACCGGTTCGCTCGCCATTACCAAACAAACAGCCTTCCACGCGATCGGCACCGGCCATTACGGCCAGTTCCGCTG
>NZ_DCSO01000102.1:11421-12473 GCF_002325665.1 Methylophaga sp. UBA1464 | reverse complement strand
CCCGCCGCATTACCCCATGGATGACCCAATGTACCGCCACCAAACTGTAATACCGAATCATCACCAAAGATGCTGACCAGTGCAGGCATATGCCATACGTGAATACCACCGGAAGCGACCGGCATAACACCAGGCATGGATGCCCAATCCTGATCAAACATAATGCCGCGGCTGCGATCTTCTTTGATATAAGAGTCACGCATAATATCGATCCAGCCCAGTGTTGCAGCACGGTCGCCTTCCAATTTACCAACCACAGTACCTGAATGCAGGTGATCACCACCTGACAGACGCAGCATTTTGGTTAATACACGGAAATGGATACCATGGTTCGGATTGCGATCCAGTACCGCATGCATTGCACGGTGAATATGCAGCAACATACCGTTATCACGACACCAGTTGGCCAGACCTGTGTTGGCCGTGAATCCACCCGTCAGGTAGTCATGCATGATAATGGGTGCACCCAGTTCTTTGGCATACTCAGCACGTTTGTACATTTCTTCAGGGGTTGGCGCTGTAACGTTCAGATAATGACCTTTACGTTCACCCGTTTCGATTTCAGCTTTGTCGATCGCCTCCATAACAAAGTCAAAACGTTGTCTCCAGCGCATAAATGGTTGTGAGTTAACGTTTTCATCGTCTTTGGTAAAATCCAGACCGCCACGCAAACATTCATATACGGCACGACCGTAGTTTTTGGCAGAGAGACCCAGCTTTGGCTTGATGGTGCAGCCCAGCAATGGACGACCATATTTGTTCATGATGTCACGCTCAACCTGGATACCATGAGGAGGACCACCACAAGTCATTACGTACGCAACAGGAATTCGCACGTCTTCCAGACGTAATGAACGCACTGCTTTAAAACCGAAAACGTTACCCACCAGAGAAGTCAGCACGTTTACGACTGAACCTTCTTCAAACAAATCGATGGGGTATGCAATAAAGGCATAGAACGCCTCATCGTTGCCTGGAACATCCTCAATAGCGTAAGCGCGACCTTTATAGTAATCCAGGTCTGTCAGCAAATCAGTCCAGACAGTGGTCCA
>NZ_DCSO01000102.1:3326-11416 GCF_002325665.1 Methylophaga sp. UBA1464 | reverse complement strand
GGTCCAGGTGCCAGTCGATGATTCCGCCGCAACCGCCGCAGCCGCTTCTTCACGAGGCACACCTTCTTGCGGGATGACCTTGAAGCAGGCCAGGAAATCAGTGTCTTTCGGAGTGTATTCAGGCATCCAGTATGTTTCGCGATACTCTTTTACACCCGCTTGGTAAGTCTTTGCCATGGTGTTCTCTCCAGGATTATGCGCAAGCAGATTAATCAAACTGTTTTTTTGCCGAGGTAAGTTTACTTCAGCGACAATTTTATGTCTGTGACAAAAATAGTTGACTTTAACCATTAAAACAAGTTAATAATTTTTATCCTTAACATAAATTAAAGTTATATATGCTGCATGCATCCTTACAACAATTACGTTTATTCGAAGCGACGGCTCGATTGATGAGTATTACCCGCGCCGCAGAAGAAAAACATTTAACACAACCGGCCGTGTCGATTCAGATGAAAAAACTGGAAGAGTCTGTCGGCATGCCACTCTTCGAAACGGTAGGCCGAAAATTGCACCTGACGGTTGCGGGCCATGAACTCTATGATGCCTGTCGCGATGTATTAGAGCGGCTGGCAGATCTCGATGCCGCTCTGGCTGATTTACAGGGTGAAGTCGCCGGGCCGGTCAATCTGGTGGTGGTCAGCTCCGCCAAATATTTTCTGCCCTATCTCCTGGGTAATTTCATAAAACGCTATCCCAAAGTCGAACCAAGACTCCGGGTAACCAATCGAGCACGGTTATTGGAGCGTCTGGATGCCAATGAAGATCATCTTTATATCATGGGTCAGGTGCCCGAGGATCTGCCCGTAGTTGAATATCCGTTTCTGGAAAATGTCCTGGTCATTGTCGCCCGGCCTGATCATCCATTGGCTACACAAAAAAACATTCCGTTAAAAGCCATTGCGGAACAACGTCTGATTGGCCGGGAGCCCGGTTCCGGCACACGCAAAGCAGTTGAAGAATTATTTGCCAAATCAGGACTCAAGGTCTCGCCCTATATGGAGCTAAGTGGGGCAGATGAAATCAAGCATGGGGTGATGGCTGGCCTGGGGGTGGCAGTGTTGTCATTACATAGTCTGCGACTGGAATTAGCTGCTAATAAAATTGTAATACTGGATGTGGAAAACTTTCCATTACGCCGCCGCTGGTATGCTGTGCATCGTCAAGGCAAACGATTGTCACTGGCCGCACAGACATTTCTGGATTATCTGCAACAGGAAGGTGAACAGGAAATCGAACATTTATTGACGCATGACAGTGCTATCCTTGCTGGCACCCCAGACGTTTAGCCTGATCAATCAAATCCACCACCGAAGTTTGCTGCTGATTGTGGCATTGACTGAGAAAGCGTCTCTGTGTGCCGAGGGAATAGGTGTTTTCAATAAATCGGCAATCATTCATTGAAGCGGATTTATCCCATCCCGCCAGGCGTTGAATGGATTGGGAGAAATTACCTTTCTGAAATAACACCACCTCAGCCGGGCGTTGTTCAATTTTGCTGAGATGTACTTGATATCGATCATCACAATCCAGCTGGGTTATTGAATACTGCAGAAATAAATGACCAGCGAACCCAGACAAATTGTTCAACTAAGGTGAAAATCACTCCGGTCAGGCACAATATAACGCCCGTATAGAAAAATACCGGAACCAGCCATTTTGCATACCTTGACGGACTGCCGATAAAACCAGCCAGATAGCCGTAAAATAACATCGAAACCAGCAATATCGCCACGATAAGGCTAACAGCTACTCTGGCAAATAATGGCATCATGGCAGAAACAGAAAAAACCGGACACCAGACAGGTATCCGGCCCAACCAGATTTATTTCTGTTTCAAAATGTCGCGAATTTCGGTTAACAGAATTTCTTCTTTTGTCGGCGCAGGTGGTGCCTCAGGAGCCGCCTCTTCTTTCGCTTTCAATGAGTTCATGACCTTGATGGCTATAAAAATCGCAAAGGCAATAATCACAAAATCAACAATCGTTTGAATAAACTGCCCATAGGCAATAACGACTGCCGGCGTATCTCCAACCGCTTCTTTGAGGACTATCGCCAGATCTTTGAAATCGACCCCACCCATTAACAAACCGAGTGGCGGCATAATGACATCGGAAACAAACGATGAAACAATCTTGCCAAATGCCACACCGATAATGATACCAACTGCCATATCAACCACATTACCGCGCATCGCAAACTTTTTGAATTCTTGTACCATGCTCATAAACACTCTCCTTTTGACTTGAACAAACTTCCTGACAAAACGCATTTTTACGTCTTTTATATCAGCAGTTTAGAATATATGACATAAAAAATTTTTCTTTGGAAAATTAGCGGACAATAGAAGTGTCTTTATGTAAGTAAACACTTTCTCATTCTTCGACAAATGTATAAGGCTATTTATGGCAATTGGTTTTTTTCAAAAACGCATTGAAGAAATTATCAGCAATATTGTGAACGCTGACGACGCTACTGCACTATCAGCGGAACAATTGGAGCAACTCTCATCACAGTTAGCGTTGTATTTTTCGACTATCCTGCTGACTCTGGCAGGCATTCTGCTGATTGCAGTATTTCTGTTATGGATAGTCAAACGACGAGCCAATGATGGTTCACAGACAAATAAAGAACTGGAACGACAACGCCTGTTACAGGACCTGGAAAGCCAATTTCTGTCTATCAGCAATCAACCGGCGTTATGGTTAACCAATCGATCAACATTTGATGCCAAAGTGGTCTATGAATTCGCATTGGCTCTGACACCTGAAGTAAGCTGGTATACCCCGCAAAATATTAAGACGTCATGGCATATGGGTGACCGCATGGCAGTTATCACTGATCAGGATGATTTACTGACCGCCAGTGTGCTGGATGAAATTCTGTTCTGGTTCCGCAGCCTGGATCGTGCTGTAGCAGGCGAATTAATTAAAGTTGAGGATATCTATAGTTTGTGGCGTCAGATATTGCCCTTTTCCATTGATAACCGTTTCAGTTTTATGGCCGCCTATTTTGCAGAGGATAAGCGGGGCAGCCTGGATGATTTGGAAGCTGTTCGGCAAGTATTGATGGGGGTAATTCGTTATTGCCAGCAGCAAAAACTTTCCCAACCATTGAAATATATAAATGGCCGGCTTGATCCATTATTCTTTGATGAACTTCCCAAAGGGATGAAAACCGGGCTCGAAGCGGCCAGACCCAATAAAGTCCGTCGCCAGGATCCCGTTGTCATGGATGAAGCGCCAGTCATTACACAAAAAAATAAAACTGAGCGTAAAGAACCACTGGTTATCAACCCTGAAACAGTCGCTGAAAAACCTAAACATACGACACGTAAAGAACCGACCGTCAGTTTTGAAGGTGTGGATATCGAGACCCAAAAACCGGAGTAATATCTGGTAAACCAGAACGAGTGGATCGGTATAAAGAATGGGGGGCTGGGTAATGAGAAATTATTCAATTGTCTTATTGATATGTATCGGCATATCACATGTCAGTCTGGCCCAGCAAACAGAAGAGATATATGTGATTGCCGATGGTCGCTTGCCATCGGCAGCCACTGATCAAAGTTACTGGCTAAACCATCCAGCTATTCTTCAGTCGAGTAGTCAGTCCAGAGAATACTGGCTCCGGCATAACGCTGTGTATGAAGAAGATTTTCGAATCATGGATAGTGCTCAGGGCAACTTCACCCGATCAGCTAGCGAGCAAACCGCCGTATTATATTTACTGAGCTTATGGCCACGCTGTTGCAGCAATATGGGACTCGCCATCGTTGAAAATCAGCAGCTTGTTCGCAACATCGTATTTGCTGGAGGCACTCATCATTTATTTCCCGTTGCTGATATTAATGATGATGGGCTGGATGAATTAGCACTGGTTAGTAGTTTTGGCATGGGTGGTAGTAATGAAACCAGTTTAAGTGTTATTTCGTTGGCTAACGATTCAACGATATTAAAAGGTAGATTTCCTCTGATTCAGAACAACTGTGCAACAATGAGTGAGCGTAGTGAACGAAATTTCTTTCGTATTAGTTTTGATAAAACCGCTCCAGATCAATTCAGCCTTGAGCAATACCAAACCGGATGTGATGATGTTCAAGATAACGAAAAAGCCACCTCGGTCACTAGCATTCCGGTAGAAGCCGTCGAAATCAACGATGACTATATTGATTTGCCAATTAACTGACCAACTTATTCCACCACATTATTTGTTTTACAAACGTTTGATAATACGGCGACAGCCAAATCAATCTGGAAAGTAGGTTCTTTGTGCTCTTGAAGAAAATACTGTTGTACTCGATAGGCTTCTTGCTCTTTTTCAATGCGTTGTTCACAGCTCATTTCCGACGGCACTAACTCACCATTTAAGTCCTGCAGATAATGCACCATTTCGTGAATAATAAAGCCTCTGGCACTTTGATCCTGCTCTAATTGCATCCGCTCATCGTAGTAAATAATTTGTGTATCTGTGTCGTAATAGGCTACAGCGGTACAGAATTGATCTTCACATAATGTTTTAACCAATTGTTGATGGCTCACCGCTTCAACCACCGGCAAATCAACAGGCTGTTGATACCCGGTTAACGTAACTGCCCAAACTAACAAACCGTTTATTAGCTCCTGCATGTCTATTGCTCCAATGCTGACAAAGTCATGTGGGATAAAATGCCGAAATTAAAGCGATTCAAAGAGCTCCAGTATCGCTTCCTGATGACTCAGTTTTTGTTGTCTTAAATTACTGTAATTCGCACAAAGTTCACCATAAACAAAACGCCCATTTACGGTTTGAAGTTGAGCTGCAAAATCCTCAAGCATTTGATCTTCGTCTGCTGCAATGCCCATTTCCTGTAATTGGCGGGTGGTTTGCACAGTACGATTGGCTATCACACGAGGTTGTTCATGCACATGGGGCTTAATAGACGATAGAAGTCTCTGGTAATAGTTGGTATCGCGTGTTTTATCAGCACCTGGCTTAGCTTGATAAAGGGTTAACAACCATTGCTCAGGTGGAGTAGGATCGGCAACCGATAACATTTCAACGGGTTTAGCTTCAGGCATTCCTTGCTGTAAATTTTGCGGAACCGGCTTGATAACAGCATATGAAGGTTGTTCATCAAACTCTTGAGACTGTTGCACTTCATTATCTTCACAGCCACTTATTGCCATGAAACTTAAAGAAACAGAAAAGACGATCAATAAACGCTTAATTATTACGCCATGGACTGATCTTTCCATTAGTCTGCTCCTTTAGTGTTTCACCCTATTAAGTTTGTAAACAATCACCGATTTTTTGCTGATCAAATCATGCTGTGTATTACTGTTGATCTCCGTATCGTTCGTTTACCCCGGCTTCGCTTATAAAGGTCGCTGAAACCAACTCCCAACGCTGCTCAGCATCAAACACCCTGCTACACCCTAATGCCTGAGAAGCGGAGGGTTTTATGGGAAACATAGATCGCCCGCCCTGTCGCACATCATAAAAATAGCGGTCCAGATGCAAGTCAATGATTTGTTTTTCATGCGTATTTTTTACAAAAATCCGTGCACCACCTTTCTTTTCACAATCCTCATCCGCTTCTTCATAGAACTCAATAAAGCGGCTGGCATCGTCTTCGGCTGCCACTAAACTATTGGCTGATAAAAGTATTCCGGCAAAACAAGCAAACAACGCGACAGACACCGGCTTAATGGACATGAATTTGCTCCTGAGTAATATAAGTTAGACGAATCTACTGCAGACTAGAGGGTAAATTTCAAAGTTTCTCCCGCCCCAACATTGAGGTCATTTTCCCTATAACCTTCAGGAAAACATTGTTGATATTAGCCAATGCTTTACGCAATTCACTGGGTTAACTGAAAGAATAAAATTAAGGCGAAAATTTCAGACATAAAAAAACCTGCCGAAGCAGGTTTTTGAATTTGTGGTGGCTACACCTAGATTCGAACTAGGGACCCCATCATTATGAGTGATGTGCTCTAACCAACTGAGCTATGTAGCCACGAAGCCGAGCATTTTACTTGTCTGGGCAGTAAATATCAACAATTTAGCGATAGGGTTACAACCAATCACTGAATTGAATACCAAAACCAATGCTATTGGTACGGTGATCGTAATCAATCAAACTTTCACCATACCCATTAAACCATTGCACATAACCTCTGAAGTTTTTATACAGAGGAAAGCTCCAGCCCAGTTGCGTTGCACCTTTATTATTACCGCGAAGGTTATTACGTATCATCAGATCAAAGCTGTGGTCACCATATTTATAAACCGAGGTGAAATCGAAATTACCCAAATATTTTTCAATATCCGGATTATCATCCGAACTGCTGCGCTCCGGGATGCGATACCACGGACGGGCGGAGAAATAGAAATCCCCTTTTTCGACAACAAACTCGGCAAACACACGATTCCAGCTTCGGGAAAGCTCTCCACTCTGGCCGTTCGATTGATGATTGATACCCACATTAATCAGAGAGTTCTTGAATCCCAGCAACTCTGTATCATTTGCAAAAGACAGCCATGCTTCAGGTTCATGGTTTGAATCGCGAAATGCTGCCGAGCTATCACTATTGAACATTTGCCAGAAAGAACGGTTGGTATAGGCAATAAACGCATCGGCACGACCATCAAACAACCCACGAACAACGGGCAATTTTAAGCTGATCTGAAATTTGCTTTCCCATGGTTGAAAATCATAGTCACGATCCGGATCCGCTGCATCGAAAGGCGCCTCATTTGCTGAACCTACATTGTTACTGAAGATAAAGTAATTCGGACGATGTGGTAAAAAGGCAAAGGGATTATTTGATTGCGTTTTTTCCAGTACTAAACGGCGTGATAAGGCTGATCCATCTGCCGTTTCAATTGTGCCTTCATTCTCATCAATTGAAATAGCTTCCAGCTGCTCATCATTCATTTCAGAAAGATATGCCGGTTGTTCCTGCTCTTTTTTTTCTGCAGCAATATCGGCAGAACAGATTTCGCGAATATTTCCAACGGTTACACTATCGTCCGATGTAGCCATTTTGGAAAGTATGCATGCATCCATTGCCTGATCTGCATAGGCTACATTGGCGAAAAATGGTGCCAACAGCACCCCGACAAACCATCTTTTCATGACGCTTCCTTTGTTTTCAGAGTGCCTTGTCGAACTTACATGGCAGAGGCAGTATTTGGTCTAAACGTTAAACCTGAAATGCATTACATCGCCGTCTTTGATGACATATTCTTTACCTTCAAGGCGCCATTTTCCGGCATCTTTTGCGCCTTGTTCGCCATTGAACTGTACGAAATCTTCGTAGCCGATGACTTCTGCGCGAATAAAACCTTTTTGGAAATCAGTATGGATCACCCCGGCGCCTTCCGGTGCAGTCGCGCCGACTTCAACGGTCCAGGCGCGAACTTCCTTAACACCAGCAGTAAAATAGGTATGTAATCCCAGCAGTTGATAACCACTGCGGATCACCCGATTCAGACCCGGTTCATCCTGTCCCAGTTCCTCAAGAAACTCTGCTTTATCTTCATCCGCCAGATCGGCAATCTCTGATTCGATAGCAGCACAAATGGCCACCACAATCGCATTCTCTTTTTCAGCCAGTGATTTGACGGCATCCAGAGCCGGATTATTTTCAAAGCCATCTTCAGCAACATTGGCAATATACATCGTGGGTTTAATCGTCAGTAAATGCAAACCTGTTAATAATCCCAGCTGATCTTCATCAAGGTTCATTGCCCTGACAGGTAAGCCTTGATCCAGATGCTCACGAATCTTTACCAGTAAATCCAATCGTGCTTTGGCTGTTTTGTCACCACCTTTGGCATCCTTGGTGGTTTTGGTTATGGCTTTTTCCACCGATTCGAGATCGGCTAATGCCAGTTCGGTATTAATGACTTCAATATCATCCAGTGGTGAGACCTTACCCGAAACATGCACGACGTTTTCATCTTCAAAACAACGTACGACATGTGCGATAGCATCGGTTTCACGAATATTGGCCAGAAATTTATTACCTAACCCCTCACCTTTCGATGCACCGGCCACTAAACCGGCAATATCGACAAATTCCATGGTCGTAGGCAAAACG
>NZ_DCSO01000102.1:1714-3241 GCF_002325665.1 Methylophaga sp. UBA1464 | reverse complement strand
TGGTCGTAGGCAAAACGCGTTGCGGTTTTACAATGGCTGCCAGCTTATCCATCCGCGGATCCGGTACCGGCACGATGCCAACATTCGGCTCGATAGTACAGAACGGGTAGTTTTGTGCTTCGATTCCGGCTTGCGTCAGCGCATTAAATAAAGTGGATTTGCCTACATTAGGTAAACCGACAATACCGCATTTAAATCCCATGAGAAATCCTTAGGGGTTATTTATATATGAATGATTAAAAATTACTCGCACCTTAAACCGTTGCCTATGCAGATCACAATAAACTGAGTTAAAAAACCAAGCTGTTCTTATTGTGAGTGCAGCCAGTTCATGGCTTTTTCCAGATTGCCTGAAAGTACTTCAGGTAAAACCCGCAAGCTGTTATCGATACTTGTCAGAATATTTTCCCGATCTGCTGGTGAGGGTTTACTCAGGACATAATCAGCGACTTGCTTGCTATTACCAGGATGGTCAATGCCAATCCGGCAACGTAAAAATTCTTTACTGCCCAGTTGACTTACGATGTCACGCAAACCATTGTGACCGCCATGGCCGCCGCCACTTTTCAGGCGAACTGTGCCAGCAGGTAAATCCAGTTCATCGTGAATAACAAGAATATTTTCTGGGAGGACTTTATAAAAATTGGCCAGTGCAGCAACAGACTGTCCGCTGCGATTCATAAACGTAAGAGGTTTAATTAGCCAGACTTTATGTTCCGGAGTTGTGTATTGGACCAGTTGACCATGAAATCGGGATTCTGTTTTAAAACTCAGCCCCAAATCCTTAGCCAACTGATCCAACCACCAAAACCCGACGTTATGTCGGGTTTGTTCATATTGGGAACCGGGATTGCCCAGACCGGCGATAATCCAGTTTGTCATAACAGTTCCCGACGACTGAATTACTCTTCAGTCGCTTCCTCATCAGCTTCGGTATCTTCTTCAAGATCCACTTTAGCAACACGTGGCTCATGAATATTAACAACCGCTTGATCGTAAGAAGAACGTTCACCTTCTTCCAGCTGCTCATCCTGTGTATGCGTCAAGGCCGTCAAAGTGACGCCTTTAGGCAGTTTCAGTTCTGATAAATGGATTGCTTCATCCATTGCCAGTTTTGCAACATCAACTTCAATGTATTCCGGCAGATCTTTAGGCAGGCAAGAGATTTCAACCTCTGTCATCAGATGTGAGATCAAACCGCCGGCTTTAACACCAACCGCTTTTTCTTCATTGAGGAAATGCAATGGAATGGTCATTGTCATTGCATGCTTGGCATCAACGCGCAGGAAATCAGCATGAATGATTTTGTTGTCATTGGCTGGGTGGCGTTGCAGATCTTTCAATACAACCTGATTTTTCTTGCCATCAATAACCAATGTCAGAATGTGTGCGTAAAACGCTTCTTCTGCCAAATGGCGAATGAACTGGTTATGGTTAACTGAAATTGAGACTGGTTCTTTTTCAGCGCCATAGACTACTGCTGGTACTTTGCCCGCATGACGTAGGCGGCGGCTCGCACCTTTCCCC
>NZ_DCSO01000102.1:427-1590 GCF_002325665.1 Methylophaga sp. UBA1464 | reverse complement strand
TGTACTTCAAATAAATTTTCCATCTTCTTCTCCAAGACTAAAAAACGGACACGGAGTCCGTTAAATATGCCGTTTTACGGCTTTTCGCCTCCCCCGCGACCAGGTTCAGCACATACAACCAAAAGACTGACTTCTGGTTAATCCATATACAAAGAGCTTACAGACTCTTCATTACTAATTCGGTACATTGCTTCTGCGAGCATTTCCGCAATGCTCAACACGCGGATTTTGTCACATGCGGCCGCCTCGGGCTGCAATGGAATCGTGTCAGTGATGACTAATTCATTTAACAAAGATTTATTAATATTGGACACGGCTGCACCCGACAAAACCGGATGTGTACAGTAAGCAACCACATTGGTCGCACCATGTTCTTTTAACGCGGCTGCCGCAGCACACAAGGTGCCGGCAGTATCGACCATATCATCAACCATTACACAGGTCCGGCCATCAACATCACCAATGATGTTCATCACTTTGGCCACATTGGCGCGTGGGCGACGTTTATCGATAATCGCCAGTTCAACATCTAAATGTTTGGCCAATGCCCGAGCACGTACTACCCCCCCCACATCCGGAGAAACCACGACCAAATCCTGGTATTTATGTTTCCAGATATCCCCCAATAACACCGGGGAGGCATAAACGTTATCTACCGGGCAATCAAAAAAGCCCTGAATCTGATCCGCATGCAAATCGACGGTTAACACCCGATCGGCACCAACGCCAGTCAACATATTCGCTACTACTTTTGCAGTGATAGCAACTCGTGNNAACACCTGTCAACATATTGGCAACTACCTTAGCGGTAATGGCAACACGAGCTGAACGAGGACGGCGATCCTGACGGGAATAACCAAAATAAGGAACAACCAGAGTAATTCGTTTGGCGGATGCTCGACGGATAGCGTCGGTCATTACCATGAGTTCCATCAGATTATCATTGGTTGGCATGCAGGTAGGCTGGACGATGAAAACGTCTTTACCGCGGACATTATCAAGAATTTCAACCATGATCTCGCCATCACTGAATTTTTCAACGGTGGCTTTACCCAGGCTGATATTCAGAAAATTGGCGATACTTTCTGACAGTTTACGATTAGCATTACCGGTAAAGACCATCATATTGCCGTCTGCGGTACGCTGTTGTAACTGGAGGAGTC
>NZ_DCSO01000102.1:0-231 GCF_002325665.1 Methylophaga sp. UBA1464 | reverse complement strand
GGGAATGACGGGATCAAAACCCGTTGCCTTACCGCTTGGCGATACCCCAACTGTTTTTACTCAACTCTATCAATTTGCAGTTACATTCAGACTTCTATCGAAGTCTTTTGCACAAAGACTCAACGGTGATTCGTTGCAGCCTTTGGCAGTAAAAGCATGCCAATGTTCCGGCACATTTTGTAAAACATTTTCAGCCTCAGCGGCTGAATCAAAGCGGGCAAATACACAAGA
>NZ_DCSO01000045.1:147632-147758 GCF_002325665.1 Methylophaga sp. UBA1464 | reverse complement strand
CGAGACCACCAGGGCGATACCTACCAGTGCGCCAGTGATCTGTCCCATCGACTTACGCGTGGCCTCTCTTGGTGACAGGCCATCTTCATGCATGACACGCTCAACGTTTTCGACCACAACAATGGC
>NZ_DCSO01000045.1:145676-147537 GCF_002325665.1 Methylophaga sp. UBA1464 | reverse complement strand
ATGGCATCATCCACCAGCAGACCAATCGCCAGTACCATACCGAACATGGTTAAGGTGTTTATTGAAAAGCCAAAGGCATAGAGAATGCCGAAAGTACCCAATAGCACTACTGGTACCGCAATAGTCGGTATCAGGGTGGCGCGCAGGTTCTGTAAAAAGAGATACATCACCAGAAACACCAGAATAATGGCTTCAACCAGTGTGGTGACAACGCTTTGAATCGATAATTTTACAAACGGCGTGGTGTCATACGGATACACTGTTTTCAATCCCTGGGGAAAGAAAGGTTCCAGTTCTGCCAGGCGGTCCCGAACCCCTTGTGCTGTATCCAGGGCATTGGCCCCTGAAGCCAGTGTTACCGCTAAGCCGGTAGCGGTCTGGCGGTTGTATTCGGTTTCAAACTGGTAGTTTTCACCACCCAGTTCAATCCGCGCAATATCCGCCATGCGGATCTGTGAGCCATCCTCATTGACGCGTAACAGGATATTGCCAAATTGTTCCGGGGTTTCAAGTTGAGTCTGGACGATCAGACTGGCACTGATTTGCTGGCCGGGAATGGCCGGAGCGCCGCCTAATTCACCTGCAGCGATCTGTACATTTTGTGCCTGAATGGCACTCACTACATCATCACTGGTTAAACTGTAATGCGCCATACTGTCTGCATTCAGCCAGATCCGCATCGCGTACTGTGAACCGAAAATCTGAATCTGGCCAACACCATTAACCCGGCTAAGTGGCTCCTGGATAGTACCGCCAACAAAGTCAGCAATATCATATTTATCCATCTGACCGTTGGATGAGACAAAGCCCACCACCATCATAAAGCCAAGGCCGGCCTTGTTTACCCGAATACCTTGTTCCTGAACAATGGTAGGCAATAACGGCATGGCTGCCTGTAATTTGTTCTGCACCTGTACCTGAGCAATGTCAGGATCAGTACCTGGCTCAAAAGTGATAGTTATCTCACCGACACCACTGGAGTCACTGGTTGATGACATGTAGAGCATATTGTCCAGCCCGGTCATATTCTGCTCAATGACCTGGGTGACTGTATTTTCCAGAGTCTGTGCCGCGGCACCGGGATATTGCACCCGAATATTAATTGAGGGTGGGGCAACTTCCGGATATTGTGAAACCGGTAATTCGAAAATTGCCAGTAAACCAGCAAACATAATCAGAATGGATATAACCCAGGCAAAGACCGGGTGGTCAATAAAATACCTTGCCATGTTAAGACTCCGTCCTGTTATTCATCGGGACTTGCTCTTCGTTATTATCAATTTCCACCGGTGCTTCAGGTGCTATCTTCTGCAGACCACTGACTATTAATCGATCACCGGCTGATAGTCCCTCATCAACCAGCCAGTATTGCCCGACTTCACGGCGTATTTGCAACTGACGAGGTTCGGCCTGATTATTGTCATTAACGATCATTGCTGATGCGTTACCTTCCCGATCAAATGTCACACCGCGTTGGGGCACCAGTAAAGCGTTATCTATCGAAGCTTCCTCCATTTCTGCCCGCACAAACATGCCCGGCAACAATAAACCTTCAGGGTTTGGGAACAAGGCACGTATAACGATACTGCCGGTTGATTCCTGTACATTAACTTCAGAAAACTGCAGTTCACCACGATGCGCATATTTACTGCCATCTTCTAATGTCAGCATGACTGTAGGTGCTGCAGCATCATCGATTTTTTTGTCAATCAATTGCCTCCGCAGACTAAGCAGTCTTTTTGAAGGCTGTGCAATATCGACATAGATTGGATCTATTTGCACGATGGTAGCCAACAGGTCAGCTTGTTGTGCGGTCACCAATGCTCCTTCGGTGACATTAGAGCGTCCAATCCGACCATAG
>NZ_DCSO01000045.1:142805-145587 GCF_002325665.1 Methylophaga sp. UBA1464 | reverse complement strand
TGGTATAGCGAAGATTGATCTGTGCCGTTTCAATATTGGCTTTCGCTACTGAAACTTCAGCTTGTGATTGCAGGAAAGCAGCTAATGCATCGTCATAATCCTGCTGGCTGATTGCTTTATTGTCGATTAATCCTTTAAAACGTTGTTCACGCGCTTTGGTCGATTGCAGGTTCGCTTCAGCTCGAGCCAGTTCTGCACGGGCCATCTGTAATGCCGCCTCAAACGGTGCGGCATCAATTTGATAAAGCTGCTGACCGGCTTCTACATCAGCCCCCTCATCAAACAGACGTTTTTCAATAATGCCATTTACCTGAGGACGCACTTCTGCCTGACGGAACGCTACTGTTCGTGCTGGCAGCTCAGTTGTTAAGGTAATCGGCTGCTTAATCAGAGTAACTACATTAACCGGGGTTGCAGATGCACCATTCTCGGTGTCTTCAGCATTATTTTGTTCAGATTGACAGGCCGCCAGACCGAAAACCAACAAACTACTTAAAATGAACTGTTTAACAGATAGCTTAAAGCGTGGCATGTATTACTCCTGAGTAGATTGTCCTTCTGTACCAGTTGCCTGAGAAGGCGAGCAGGCAATGGCATCCCAGCTGGCATCAATAATGTGTGTTAGTTGCTCGCTATCAACTTTAATGACGTCTAACAGATGCTGACGAGCAAGAAACAGATAAGGTTCAAAACTTAAACTGATCAAAATATCGTCAGATAACTTTTTAATCTGATGCGTATTACGTCCTTGTTCAAAAAGTGCTTTGAGGGGTTGAAGTCCATCCCATGCATGGCTGCGCTGGCTTCGTAAAATATCCGGTGGCAAGTGATCAAACTGTGCTTTGCTATGGGTAATGCAGGGGTTTTCAATACAAAAGTGCCAAAGATTGCAGCACATGCGGCGGTATTGTTGTTTGAGTGGCAGTTGCGGGTCATGACCATCAAGTGTTGCTTTGATGAAGTCATCAATGATCTGGGTTTTCAACTCGCGAATAAGATCGTCACGATCTTTGAAATAAAGATAAATCGTACCAGTTGCAACACCTGCCTCTTCGGCTAGCTGTTTTATGGAAAAGCCGTGAAAACCATAACTGGCGAGTAGCTTTAATGTGGCACAGAAAATGGCTTCGCGTTTATCTGCAGAGGGGGCAGCAGGTGACATAGATAACTTTTTATGAATGAACGTTCATTCATAATATACATGCACTACGTTAAGGTAAAGTTAAAAAAAACAAAAAATTATATTTAATGTTCAGATCTCGTTGAGCTTTAAGAGCCGCCAGCTATATGTTGACGACTGTTCAACAGACTTGAATAAAGATGAGATGTAAGAGCTTATTTTATCAGTCGATTGTAGATGGGCTGTAAAAGCTGCTTATCGGAATCCAGGACTAATGCGTGTTCTGCACGCTGTTTGATAAGTTTTAGATGACGCGAAACCTCTGTTCCGAAAATGGCAGGTGAGTTATCGGCGAGTGCTTCCAGTGCTTTCTGTAACCTGAGTTGAACTTCGATCATGCTGGCGCCATCACGGCCAATGGGCATAAAAATATCATCAAACAAATCGCTGAGACTCAGTTCCGGTATCCAGACATTTGGATAGAGCAGTTTGTCCTCACTCTCATCAATTTTATAGTCTTTCCAATGAATCAGAATACGAATGGCCCGGTTAAGAATATCTATTGCAGTACCGGGATCATTGACTGCAGGTGAGAGTGCCCGGGAAGCTATTTCGGCTAAGACCATTAGCCCAAAACGGGGATCCTGAGAAAAAGACCGTTCATTGCCTAAGGTAATTGATGCGGTTATTGCCGACTTGGCTTCTTCAGAAAATTGACCTTTAAACCAGGCTTTGGGTTTTGCTGGATGAACAAATTCACCCGGAAGCACCAGTACACCAATTTCAGCATTATGATATTTAGCACATTGCTGGAGAGCCCCGACATCAATATGTCTTACATAACCAATAATATCGCAAAAAATCGCTGTTGCATCATCTGGAATTTCATCTTTGTTTTCCAGTCTGCGTCCGCCTAATGTGGGATGTTCAACTCGTTGCCTGATGGTATCCAACGCCGATTTTTCTACTCTATCAGAAGTTTCTCCAAGACGACCTAATTGCGACAAATGTTCTATCCAGCGCAACATGGTCACGACAATCAGGATAATGATGCCAATCGTGACGATAAACAAAATCAGTCTGCCATTGTCATCGTAAACATCTGTGCTTAAGGCGATAATGCCGACCAGACTGAAAAGAAAAGAGCCAATGAAGGTTGCCAGTACATTTTGTGTTGTCGTATCTTGTTGAACCAGTTTAGTCGCTCGAGGTGTCGCACCATTACTGGCTGCAGAATAAGCTGCCACCATGACGCTGAGGGAAAAGGTGGTGACCGCCAACATGCTGGAGGCAAGAATGTTCAGGATCTGACCAACAGCATCAGCACCGATATTAAGTGGCAGGGGAGTATTGATAATACTCTGGGCAGGAATGGCGATCAGTGCTGTAACAACAGCAAGCAAAGCAAATAAAGCGGCGCGAATCCATAAGGTTCGGGTCAATTGAGACAGTAACCATTGCCACTTGGATATCATCTGAGGGCTTCCTTGTATCCTTGCGAATTAAATTTCGCCAACCAATTTGTGGGCAATAAAAAACCGCTGTATTGCATGGCAATATAGCGGTTTAATGTGTTCTGTGGAAAGCGAATAATTATGGTGAGAACGATGATCCGCAACCACAAGTGGTAGTGGCATTTGGATTACGAATCACAAATTGTGT
>NZ_DCSO01000045.1:135452-142668 GCF_002325665.1 Methylophaga sp. UBA1464 | reverse complement strand
TTCGGTATCACCTTCACTGACTTCTTCTTCAAATGTAAAGCCGTATTGAAATCCGGAGCAACCACCACCCGTAATAAATACGCGCAGTTTAAGTTGGTCATTGCCTTCTTCTGCAATGAGTTCACTGACTTTTGCCGCAGCCGAATCGGTGAACAGAACTGGACTTGGCATTTCACTAGTCATGTTTTACTCCGTTTAATTCGAGGGATGTTTAGTTATTATCCAATTCTGACTAAATTAGTCAAGAATTATGAGTTTTGTTCAAGATTTAAATTGGCATCGGTTTGCGAATGTTCAAGATTTAAATTGGATTCTTCTGCTTCGCCAACATGAATCAATTGACCATTAACTTCGCTGCCCACAGCGACTTCTAAAAGTTTATAAAAAACGTTGCCGTTTATCCGTGCTTTTGCCGCCAGCTCAATATGCTCAGCAGCATAAATATTACCTTTGACATCACCATTGATAAGTTGAAATGGCACCCGAACTTCACCTTCTATGCGGCCTTTTTCACTGAGCGTCAATAATGCGGCTTCACCTTCATCAGCAGTAATATTGCCGGTAATAACGCCATCTATTCGTAAACCGCCACTAAAGTGAATATCACCTTTAATATGGGTATTTTCACCGATCAATGTTTCAATGCGAGCGGCTTTACGGTGTTTCGATTTTTTGCTGTTGAACATGAATTACCTCATTGCCCGACGGGCGTATCTGTTTGCCAATCAAAGTTACGTGAAATTAATACTTTGTCTTTCTGGCGCAAACTGACGCTGATTTGCTCCGGAACAGAAATTTCACTTAGATTGAAAACACCTTCAATAACCTGAACATGACGCAGATTCAGCGGGTGTTCGGTAACGTTAAGATCGATGGTTTTGGCTTCTTCGCCTTCACCCTCAGAATTTTGCAGTTTGATCATGACTTCACCGGTGATCGGCTCGCTGATATTTTTGCCTTGGGTTATCACCAGACGATAGCGTAATTGTTCTGGATTTTCTGCCTCCGGTCGTAACTGCAAATCCCGGATTTGCAGTTCACTGGTGCTGTTTCCTTGCGTAATGTTCTGATAAAAAAGCAGTTCTTTGTCGAGGTCGATGACTTTCTTTTGCAACTGTTCAAGTCGATTCTGCAACTGTTGGACAGTTGCCTGATGCATGGCCTGGACTTGTTGCTGATTTTGCTGTGACTCGGATTGCTGCATAAGCTGATTTTTCATAGCGGCAACCTGTTCGGTCAGATGTTTATTGTGTTCAATCAGACGCGCCTTTTCGCCACTGTCATGATTAAACCAATACCATTGAATCAGTCCGGTGATAATCACTGATAAAACAATCCACAATATGAGCCGCCAAGGGCGCTTTGGTTGAATAACATAGCTATCCAATGGCGAAGTCATCAGGGGAGAGTCGCAATAAGATTGATGCCAGCGCGCTCATCAAGATCGAACATGATATTCATATTTTGTATCGCCTGCCCTGATGCACCTTTAACCAGATTATCAATAACTGATAACACCACAACTGTATCAGCATTCTCAGGTTGATGAACGGCAATTCGACAAACATTGGCACCGCGGACACTTCTGGTTTCGGGATGCGAGCCGGCCGGCATCACATCAACAAAAGGTTCATCAGCAAAACGCTGTTCAAACAGGCTTTGCAGGTCAGTTGCTTTAAGCAGTTGACTGTACAGTGTGGCATGAATACCGCGAATCATCGGCGTCAGATGGGGCACAAAAGTCAGTCCCACTGCTGAACCATTCATCTGTTCGAGACCTTGGCGAATTTCCGGTAAGTGACGATGTCCGGCTACCGCATAGGCCTTCATGTTTTCACTGGCTTCTGTCAGTAAAGTGCCGATACTGGCTTTACGTCCGGCACCACTGGTGCCGGATTTGGCATCAGCAATCAAGTGCTGAGGATCAATCAGTCCCATCTCGAGTAAGGGCATATAGCCTAACTGCACAGCCGTTGGGTAACAGCCGGCAACAGCCACTAACTGTGCCTCACGAATTTTTTCACGGTTCAGTTCGGGTAGGCCATATACCGCTAATTCAGCTAAATGTGGACAAGTATGCGCCGTGTCGTACCACTTTTCCCATAAAGCAATATCTTTCAGACGAAAATCAGCTGACAGATCAATCACCCTTACACCGCGTTCAATTAAGGCGGGCACACTGGCCATGGCTACTGTATGCGGTGTCGCAAAAAACACTACATCACAGGCGGCCAGGGCATCGTCATCAGGAACAGTAAAACACAGGTCAACATGTCCACGCAGATTGGGATACAGGTCACTCACTGGCATACCTGCTTCGCTGCGCGAGGTGATCACCTCCAGGGAAACGTGCGGATGAACCGCTAATAACCGGAGTAATTCAACACCGGTGTAACCAGTGCCACCGACAATACCTACTTTAATCATACCTATTCTTTATTATTGGTCAGACGGCACATCATAAAAGAGCTGTGGCGAAATCTAAAGCGTTACCGTATTAAACTGCTGCTCAAGTTCGTATTTTCGATTCAGAAAAAACAAACTGGAATAAGCTGCCTTAGGAACAAACTGTAACTTATCGATAAAATAAAAAGCCGGTTTGCGACCCTGATGCTGTTGAAATAACTCAGCCAGAATTTGACTTAACTGCGGATCACCGAGATCGGTTTTCACCGTATGTGAATTCAAACCCAGTGCCAGTTGGGCACCGGTAATTTGCCAGATAACCGAAAAGCTTGCTGAGTCAGGGCGGTTGGGTTTAATCGCATTTATCTGCCAGCGCTGTTGTTGTCTCAGTAGTTGATAGCATTCGCAATGCATAGTCGAATCCCCGAGGCTGTTGAGGATAAATAATTTCAATTGAGCGAGTAGCTGAGATTCCGTTAATGCCGGATAGGTAAATTGCTGTATACGTCCCAGTTCATCAACAACATAGACTTCTGTGTTCTCTGTCTGACGATAGGCAAATAAACTTACCGTTTGCTGCTTCTGATACTGTAATAGGGAATTGAGCAGATTATCCGAATCCAGATAGCTGTCCACACGGCTTGGCAGATACTGTTTTTGTTCTTCAGCAAGCGCCTGGCTAAGTTTTTTTTCTGCTGCAAATTGCTTTATTAGCATGTGTCCGTCATGCCATTGCAGTTGAGAAAGACGATCCCCCAGCATCAGCAGATAACGACCTTGCTGAGGATAATACTGATAATGCGTTAATACCGCTTCAAACAAACGCTGCAAACGCATATTAATGGCCTGACCAAAAAAACCGGTGGCACACCAGACGGAAATATGGCTGCTCAATTGTGTTGCCGGCGGCCAGCTCAGCACTTGACGGAGAGTTTCAACCACTGCGTTTTGACTATCGAACCGATAATGATGCCACTGCCCCCAGCTACTATAAATCACCAGATCGAGGCTGTGCACCAGATTTTGTCTGCTCGAGGTATAACTTAGTGGGTCATTATTCAGACTGGCCATTTGCACTGCGCCAGCTTGTTGGAAATCTCCGCCGGGTGGTTGCAAATTGGCAAACAGCATCAATTTCTCGGCTTTTGCCGGCTGCAGTAATAATTCACTGCTGATTTCCTGCTGAAATGAGGGTAAAGCCGATTTTAATAAGGTCTGGGTCAATTCCAATACCGGATTAATCGATATCTGGTGTTTCTGGTCTGCTACTTTTAACCAGCTTCGCGTGGTAAGTATATGGTTACGCACTGCCCAGACCAGTAAACATACCAGGGAGGAATGTTGTTTCAGCCCGACCTGCTTGGCATCGTTGAGAGGAATGGTGCTGAGCTTCCACTCTGTTTGTTCACTAAACCGGTAAAGAAAAAGCTGATCCGGACCCTCAGTCGTTTGCAAAGCCATTGGCAGCTGTTCGATAACCGAATCATGGTTATTTGCAGCCAGGCTCATTAACTGTTGCAGCTCATTGAGCTCGGTCACATTGCTTACCGAATGTTGGCTGGCAAATAACTGCAAAGCAGAAAAAACGTTTTCTAATGTCCGGGAAAGATCCAGCCACCACTGGTGACGCTGCGGGTAGCTCCATCCAGTGCGGCTGTCTTCATTTTTGAGTGTCTCGGCTGACCAGTTCCAATCTGTTTGAAGCCGCAACAGGCTATGACGTCGCCAGGCAAATTGGGGATGCTTTACCTGCTGGGATAAACGCTCCGAGCAGAGTGCGTAATAAGATTGCCTGGCCCGATGCTGGTCGTTTGTTGCAGCAAATTGTTCTATCGCAGCAAGTTTCAGGCTGGCGGGTTCCACCAGCATACTGTCTGTTTCCCCTTGCTCAACCTTTTGTTTATAGCGTTCAGATAAATGGATAATATTTGGAAACAGTGCTAACTGGTGTTGAACAAACACTAAATCCAGCAGGGCAGTAATATCGCCTTGAATGCTTTTCTTGAGCGCCTGGCAGGCTTCATTAAACAGGTCTTCTGCCTTGCTGGACTGATCAAAACCAAAGTCCATTAGACTGATTTGAGTTAATCCGCGTTGTGAGAGCAGGCGTTCAGCAACTTGAGGGTAGGATAGTTGCTCTTCGGTGGTGATTAACCACCAGAGCGGTGCGCTGCCAGCAATACAAAGGCCTTGTAGATAAAACTGTTCCCGTTCAGAACCGGAAAGTGCATCGGTACGGCATTGTGTTTCATCCAGTAAGCGATATCGCAAATAAATACCCAGGCTGGCTGCCCACTGGACAATTGATTCAGCCTTGCTTTGCAGGATAGTCAAATGTTCAGGTTTTAACGTGGCGTGATGCACTAACCATAAATCAAAGCTTGCCGGTTCCGGGTAACGGATTTGCCCTGTGGGATTAAGCAAATAAAGCCCACGTAATGCATAGCGGCGTAATGCTCTTCGGCGATGACTGAAGTTGCGATTAAGACTGATAGCACTGTTCAGTGCTTCATTATCGGGCTGATAATCCATAATGCCTGCCGGGCAGTCATCACTGACATAGCCCGGCAGCAGTTTATGGTTAATATGAAATAACAGTGGCAGCAGACGAAAAAATAACGCCTGTTTGTGGGGGGCAAGCTCTGTTAAACGACTGACTCTGGCGCGGTTATGTGCCTGAAATACACGTAGAGCCTGAGCGCGATCCACAAGTCACTCAAACTTAGTGGCGGAAATGCCGCATGCCGGTAAATACCATCGCAATGCCATGCTCATCTGCAGCAGCAATGACTTCATCATCACGCATCGAACCACCCGGCTGAATAACCGCACTGATCCCGGCTTCAGCAGCGGCATCTAAACCATCACGGAACGGGAAGAAAGCGTCGGATGCCATCACGGCACCAGGAACGGTCAAACCGGCATCATTGGCTTTGATACCTGCAATACGACTACTGACTACACGACTCATCTGGCCAGCACCAATACCGACGGTTTGCTGGTTTTTGGCATAAACAATCGCGTTGGATTTCACAAACTTAGCGACCCGCCAGGCAAACAACAGATCTGCCAGTTGTTGTTTGTTAGGTTGCAGTTTAGTGACAACTTTTAATTCAGCCTCAGTGACAATCTGAATATCACGGTCCTGCACCAGTAATCCCCCTGTCACACGTTTGAAATCAAAATCAGTCGACGGATTAGCCGGGAAATCACCACTGCACAGCAAACGCACATTGGTTTTACCGGCAACCACGGCTTTGGCCGCATCGCTGATTTTCGGGGCGATAATCACTTCAACAAACTGACGGTCAATAATGGCCTGTGCTGTTTTGCCGTCAAGTTCGCGGTTAAAGGCAATAATGCCGCCAAACGCCGAAGTCGGATCAGTTTGATAGGCCAGGTCATACGCTGTCAGCAAATCATCGGCTGTCGCGACACCACAGGGATTAGCATGCTTAACAATCACACAGGCCGGTTTGTCGTTAAAAACTTTGACGCATTCCAGCGCTGCATCCGTATCGGCGATGTTGTTATAGGACAATTCTTTGCCCTGTAACTGGATAGCGGCACCGATTGAGCCAGTCTCAGCCTGTTTTTCAACATAAAAAGCGGCTTTTTGATGCGGGTTTTCGCCATAACGCATCGCCTGCTTGAGCTGGAACTGGCTATTAAATGTGCGTGGGAATGCGGCTTTGCTTTTATCAGCCTGAATCGTGCCAAGATAATTGGCAATCGCACCATCGTAATGTGCAGTGTGTTCAAAGGTTTTCAAAGCCAGATCAAAACGGGTGTGATCATCAGTACCACCTTGCGATTGAATCTGCTCAATCACCCGAACGTAATCAACCGGATCAACAATGACCGTTACGTCAGCGTGATTTTTGGCCGCTGCACGCAACATGGTCGGACCACCGATATCAATGTTTTCAATGGCGTCTTCCAGCGGGCAGTCTTCACGTGCCACGGTGGCTTCAAACGGATATAAATTCACCACCACCAGATCAATCGGTGCGATGTCATGCTGTTGCATAATGCTGTCATCTTTACCGCGACGCCCCAGCAGGCCACCATGAATTTTAGGATGTAATGTTTTGATGCGGCCATCCATCATTTCCGGAAAACCGGTATGTTCGGAGACTTCTTTAACATTTAAACCGGCTTCGGAGAGCAATTTAGCGGTGCCGCCGGTAGAGAGTAATTCAACGTTGAGATTTTGCAATTGTTTGGCAAATTCAACAATGCCGGTTTTGTCAGAAACACTCAACAGTGCGCGTTTAATCGAGTTCATCAGGATTCCAGATTGTGATTCAGGCTTGATTACAAGCCGTATTGCTTGAGTTTTTTTCGCAGGGTGCCGCGGTTAATGCCCAGAATTTCGGCAGCGCGACTTTGATTTCCGTGGGTATGCGCCAAAGCGGCCTGTAACAGCGGAACTTCAACTTCGGTCATCAGCATTTCATATAAATTGGCCGGGGAGTGGCCGTCGAGTTGTTCAAAATAGGTTTTCAGTGCATTGGTGACACATTGGTTTAATGGCGCGTGTTGCTGTTCAGCGGTCACGCCCAAATCAATACAATCAGCTAAGTCGTTGTTCAGCGCGTTATTCATGCGGCCAGTGAATCCTTGTCAGCGAGTTGCGCAAAAAAAGCATCTGTAAAAGCGAGCTGTTGTTCAGCTTTCTCCAGTGTATTCATCTGTTGGCGAAAGGCATTGCCATTGCGTAAGCCTTTGCTGTACCAAGCAATATGTTTCCGTGCCATGCGCACACCGGAATATTCACCATAGAAATCGTACAGCGTGTTGAGGTGAC
>NZ_DCSO01000045.1:117988-135317 GCF_002325665.1 Methylophaga sp. UBA1464 | reverse complement strand
TGCTGGAATATCCAAGGGTTGCCTTGCGCTGCACGACCAATCATTAACCCATCGGCCCCGGTTTTTTGCAAGACCATTAAGGCTTTCTGTGGCGTTTCAATATCGCCATTGGCAATCACCGGAATCCCAATGCGTGATTTGATTTCAGCAATGGTGTCGTATTCAGCATCACCTTTATAGGCATCAGCGCGGGTTCGACCATGTACTGCTAAGGCTTGAATACCGGCATCTTCAGCAATTCTGGCAATTCGTATCCCATTGCGATTATCCCGATCCCAGCCAGTACGAATTTTTAAGGTCACCGGAACGTCAACGGCTTGAACAACGGCTTCCAGAATATCGCCGACCAGTTTTTCATGTTGTAACAAAGCCGAGCCGGCCATGACATTGCAGACTTTTTTTGCCGGACAGCCCATATTGATATCGATAATATGCGCGCCTTCCGCCACATTATGGCGTGCTGCTTCAGCCATCATCTGCGGATCGGCGCCAGCAATCTGCACACTACGTGGTTCAGGTTCACCTTCATGATTGGCGCGTAACAATGATTTTTTGCTGGCCCATAAGGCTTTATTGGCGGTAATCATTTCCGAAACCGCCATGCCGGCACCGAGTTTGCGACAAAGCTGGCGAAATGGCCGATCGGTCACGCCTGCCATCGGTGCCAGAAACAGATTATTGGGCAAGGTGTAAGGCCCTATAGAAAAAGCTTTATCAGCCATGACGAATACCGCTCAGACGTGCCCACTCTTCCAGCACAACGGGGGAGTCCATATCAAATGCTGTTTGATAATGCTGGCGTAATGTCTCGGCTTGAACATCCAAAAGTCCGGATAACACCAGCTGAGTTTGAGGACGGGTTAACTCGATAAAACGCGGCATAAGTTCAATTAACGGACCCGCAAGAATATTCGCCAGCAATAAGTCACATTCAACAGTCGGGCAATGTTGCGGCAAATAGGTCTCAATTATCACGCCATTACGCTGAGCATTAGCCTGAGTGGCTTCCAGAGCCTGAGGATCGGTATCCACACCAATCACTTTATCGGCCCCAAGCAAGGCAGCAGCTATCGCCAGGATGCCACTGCCACAGCCGTAATCAATGACTGTTTTACCGGTTAAATCAGCCTGATCCAGCCATTGCAGACATAAAGCGGTGGTTGGGTGAGTGCCAGTACCGAACGCCAAACCCGGATCTAACAAGATATTAATGGCTTCTGGTTGCGGTGGTTGATGCCAGCTGGGCACGATCCACAATTTCTCACCGAAACAGATAGGTTTGAAATTGTCCATCCACTCACGTTCCCAGTCTTTATCTTCAACTGCTTCAATGCGGCAGTCAGGTAAATCCGTTAGCTGAGATTGCAGTGAGGTCAGTAGCGCGTCAGTGTCCGTTTCAGCATCAAATAATGCAATAACCGAGGTCGCAGACCACAAAGGTGTTTCGCCTATAGCGGGTTCGTAGATAGGCTGATCGGCATTGTCCTGAAAAGTGACTGCCGCTGCACCGCTCTCAGACAGAGCATCAGATAACGCTTCTGCCTGCTGCGGTGAGCTGGTGAAAATAAGTTGGATCCAGGCCATAACGGACGGACTTACAGTCCGAGTTTCTTTTCAAGATAGTGGATATTGGTGCCACCGGTCTGGAAATGCGTGTCATCCATAATGTCACGTTGCAGTTCAACATTGGTTTTGATGCCTTCAATGCCGATTTCTTTGAGCGCAGTACGCATACGGGCAATCGCTGATTCACGGGTATTACCGTAGGCAATCAGCTTGCCTATCAATGAATCATAATTTGGTGGTACACGATAGCCGCTGTACAGATGTGAATCCATGCGGATACCAGCGCCGCCTGGCGCATGATAATGCGTAACCAGACCCGGACTAGGCATAAAGGTACGTGGATCTTCTGCATTAATACGGCATTCAATGGCATGACCGCGCATCACAATGTCTTCCTGTTTCACAGAAAGTGGCATACCAGAAGCAATGCGGATTTGTTCAGCAACCAGATCCACACCGGTAACCCGCTCTGTGACCGGGTGTTCGACCTGAATGCGGGTATTCATCTCAATGAAATAGAACTCACCATCCTGATAGAGGAACTCAAACGTGCCGGCACCGCGATAACCGATACGTATACAGGCATCCGCACAGACTTTACCCATACGATCACGCATTTCGGAAGTGATGCCTGGTGCAGGTGCTTCTTCAACGACTTTCTGGTGTCGGCGCTGCATAGAACAGTCACGTTCACCTAAATGGACGGCATTACCATGCTCATCTGCCAGTACCTGAAACTCGATATGGCGTGGGTTTTCCAGGAATTTCTCCATGTAAACCATATCATTGCTGAACGCGGATTTAGCTTCGCTTTTGGTTAAGGCAATCGCATTCAGCAAATGCGCTTCACTGTGAACTTCACGCATACCGCGTCCACCGCCGCCGCCAGCTGCTTTGATAATAATTGGGTAACCAATTTCACGTGCCAGACGTAAATTGGTTTGATCATCATTGCCCAGGGGGCCATCCGAACCGGGAACACACGGTACACCAGCGGTTTTCATGGCTTTAATCGCTTCTACTTTGTCACCCATCATACGAATAGTTTCAGGACGGGGACCAATGAAAATAAAACCACTTTCTTCGACACGTTCAGCAAAGTCAGCATTTTCAGACAGGAAACCATAGCCAGGGTGGATTGCTGTGGCATCGGTGATTTCAGCCGCGCTGATTAACGCCGGTACATTCAGATAACTGAGACCGGATGGTGCCGGGCCGATACAGACACTTTCGTCTGCCAGTAGCACGTGTTTCAAATCACGATCCACGTCTGAGTGGACGGCCACGGTTTTGATACCCAGCTCCCAGCAGGATCTGAGAATACGCAAAGCAATCTCGCCACGATTAGCGATGACAATTTTATCAATCATGTTGTTTTATCCGCAGTTTTTGGCTTGCGATAACAGCCGGAGCTGTCAGCAATATTATTCGATAACGATCAATGGTTCGTCATACTCAACCGGGTGGCCATCTTCAACCAGAATAGCTTTAACGGTTCCGCTGCGATCGGCTTCAATCTGATTGAACATTTTCATCGCTTCAATGATACAAATGACATCACCGGCTGAAACTTGCTGACCCACTTCTACAAAGGAAGCCGCTTCAGGTGACGGCGAACGATAAAAAGTGCCAACCATTGGCGAACGCACTGCATTGGCTTCGTTAGAGGTTTTAGTAGCTGCGGCCGCTGCTGCTGTAGTGGCGGCTTCACTGGCAAAAGAGGGCGTGCTGGGTGCCGCTGATGCAGGTTGTGGCGCAGCAAAATACTGTTGTTGTGGTTGGACAGTGCTGGCGCGGCTGATACGAACAGATTCTTCACCTTCAGAAATTTCGATTTCAGCAACATCCGATTCCTGAATCAAATCAATCAATTTTTTTATTTTACGAATATCCATGATTTAGCCTTGAGGGTTGGTGTGTTTAATGGCAGCTTGTAATGCCAATTCATAACCTTGTGCTCCGAGTCCACAAATTACACCGACAGCCAGATCTGAAAAATAGGACTGTTGGCGAAATGCTTCACGACGATGCACATTGGACAGGTGTATTTCTATAAAAGGTATTGCCACCGCAGCTAAAGCATCACGAAGTGCCACGCTCGTATGCGTAAATGCTGCCGGGTTTATTAAAATAAAATCATATTGCTGGCGTGCTGACTGAATAGCCGAAATAAGTTCATGCTCGGCATTGCTTTGGAGGCAATCGAGTT
This sequence comes from Methylophaga sp. UBA1464, assembly GCF_002325665.1. Lineage (NCBI taxonomy): Bacteria > Pseudomonadati > Pseudomonadota > Gammaproteobacteria > Thiotrichales > Piscirickettsiaceae > Methylophaga > Methylophaga sp. UBA1464. The sequence continues at coordinate 131,542 of NZ_DCSO01000045.1, read as the reverse complement.
GGTGTCCGTCAGCCTGCGCCAACTGTTGCAGTCGGGTGTTGATATCATCAAGGGTTGTGGCACCGTAAATTTCAGGCTCGCGCTGACCCAGCAGATTCAGATTGGGGCCATGCAATACTAGAAATTTCGCCATAACGACAACACACCAACGCTGGAAATATAAGGCGGGATTTTGCACTAGCCAGCGCTTTATTGTCCAGCTTTTTAACGAAAAATCCGGCTTTTTGTCGCTAATTTCGCCGAAATACAGGCATTCTCACTATTTTGTTGATTGAGCAAGGAAATCCGCCAGATGAGCGTTCAACTGGGCGGCAGAGACATGTCCAACCAAACGATGAGAGGCTGATTCGTTAGCATTTTTATCATAAAACAACATGCTTGGCGGTCCAAAGACGCGAAGGGCTTTTAATAGCGCTTGATGCGCATCGGTATTATCGGTGAGGTCGACTTTCAGTAGCGTAAAATTCTGCAGGGTGCTGACAACCTGAGGATCACGAAAAGTGGTTTGCTCCATAGCCTTACAATCGGTACACCAGTCTGCATAAAAATCCAGCATTACCGGTTGATTGCTTTGGCTTAGCGCTGATTCAAGCTCTTCAACTGAATTCACATTGGTAAACTGCAATTTTGCTGTGGTTGTTGAGCTGGCATTGCCGATTGTCAGGTTATGCAGAGGCTGCAATATGGAATTTCCGCCACTGGCGCTGCCGATCAGCAATAAAGCACCGCTGATAAGTGACAGTAAACCAAGACCTTTCCATAGTTTTTGCCAACCAGTGGCTTCAATCGGCAGACTGTTAAGTGCGCCCAGATATACTGCGCTGATAATCAACAGAGCACCACTCATAAACAGAATCGCCCATCCCGGCATAATCCGATCCAGCATCCAGATGGCAAGCGCGATCAGCATCACACCAAAAAACGCTTTGATATTTTCCATCCAGCGGCCAGCTTTAGGTAACAGGGTCCCGGCAGATGTACCGATTATCAATAACGGAATGCCCATGCCGATACTCATCGCAAATAATGCTGCACCACCTAATATCGGATCGGCATGCTGACTGATAAATAACAATGCGCCGGCCAGTGGTGGTGCCAGGCACGGTCCGACAATTAATCCTGATAACAAGCCCATTAACGCGACCCCGATTAAGGTGCCGCCTTGCTGACGATGGCTGAGCTGATGCAGGCGTTGTTGTAAACCATGCGGTAACTGCAATTCAAAAAAGCCAAACATCGATAAAGACAACAACAGTAAGATGCCGACAAAGCTGGAGATCACCCAGGGATTTTGCAGCATTCCCTGCAGATTACCGCCGAGTAATCCGGTTAATACGCCGGCAGCTGTGTAAGTAACTGACATGGCCAGTACATAGGTAAGTGACAGAATAAATGCCCTGCGCGTGGTGATGTGTTCACCCTGGCCAATAATGATGCCGGATAAAATCGGAATCATTGGAAACACACAGGGCGTAAAGGCGAGCAGTAAGCCGAGCCCCAGAAAGCCGAACAGAATCTGCAGCAGATTATCGTTTTGCAGACGTTGGGAAATCTCATCCTGCTGGCTAACAGCATTCGAGTTCATGACCGGGTTAACAGGGGCGGATTCGACAGCCGCTGCCCCGGTACTTGCTGAATCCGTAACCGCGGGCAGACTCAGATTAATGGTCTTGCGAGTAGGCGGATAACAAATCCCAAAAGTTTCAGAGCAACCTTGATAGTGAGCCGTTAACGTCACCGAGGTTGCGTCAGTCTGGTTGCGAATTAAAGGCAGGTTTAGCTGTAGATCGCTGGTGTAAACTTCCGATAGCCCAAAATAGGCATCATTCTTCATCTCACCGCCAGGTAAGGTGAATTCACCTATCTGCACCGCATCACTATCAGTTATTTCAAAATGGATTTTATCCTGATAAAGGTAATTCCCCTCCATGATTTGCCAGCCGGCCAGAATGGTTTCTGGAGAGGTCAATACCGCATCAAAGGCAAATGCTTCATCCACTTCGGGAGGCATATCGGCATCGCTAAACCCGAACTTCTCCAGCAGACTCGGTCGCGCCTGAGCTGAAAAACTGCTGAGCAGCATAAGCAGTATCAAAAATTGTTTCATGTAAAGATCGCCACAGATTCGTTGCAGTTACAGACCATTCTAACAGCCGATTGTTACACGGGTGAATGTAACAGGGTGTCATGTTGTCTTTAAACTGTAATAATTAGCCACATTTTCGGCAAAGCACGGGTGTCCAGTGGAAATTAAAACCATTCATAAACTTGAAAAGCAGGCCTATAAAAAAAGCCATGCAGAAATAGCCAGAATAGGTTTTGCCTTATTTTTCCTCGCGGCCATCATGGCATACAGTTTCGCCACTTCCGGCGGCGTTCCCAATAATCTCTTTTTAGCTATTGCCGCCGTTTTTGGTGGTTATATGGCGATGAATATCGGTGCCAACGATGTCGCCAACAATGTCGGGCCAGCAGTCGGTTCTAAAGCATTGACCATGGGCGGCGCCATCATGATTGCGATGATTTTCGAGGCCGCAGGCGCTTTTATTGCCGGTGGTGAGGTGGTGTCGACCATCAAAGGTGGCATCATAGATATCAACCAGTTTGGTACCGATACCGATAGTTTTATCTGGGCCATGATGGCGGCATTACTGGCGGCAGCGTTATGGTTGAATCTGGCTACGTTTGCCGGCGCGCCGGTATCCACTACCCATTCCATTGTCGGCGGTGTTATGGGCGGTGGTATGGCCGCGGCCGGATTCAGTATTGTTGATTGGGGCACCATGGGCGCCATCGTCAGCTCGTGGATAATTTCGCCATTGATGGGCGGAATAATTGCAGCTTCATTCCTATTGGCGATTAAAAAAACCATCATTTTCCGCGAGGATAAAGTTCAGGCTTCATATCGCTGGGTGCCTATCTATGTCGCCGTTATGGCATGGGCGTTTTCCACCTATCTGGTCATTAAAGGGCTTAATCAGGTTTGGGGCGGTTTTGTTGCCGCTCTCAATGGTTTGCCGATGGTGACGATTGCTCCGCAAGGTAAACCGAGTTTTCTTATTGCCATGCTGATTGGTTTAATGATCGGCGTTCTGGTGTTCTGGATTGTTAAAAAGACCATTGGCAGTAATCTGCCACACATGAAAAATGATCGTGCCAGCGTCAACGCACAATTCACCATTCCATTGATTTTTGCCGCGGCGTTATTAAGTTTTGCCCATGGTGCCAACGACGTGGCAAACGCGATTGGGCCTTTAGCGGCTATTAACGATGCGATTATGACGGGCGGCATTACGTCTCAGGCTGGTATTCCAATCTGGGTCATGGCCGTGGGCGCATTGGGTATTGCGATTGGTTTGGGTTTATATGGTCCACGGTTGATTCGAACTGTCGGTGGTGAAATTACCGAACTGGATCAGATGCGCGCCTATTCGATTGCCATGGCGGCCTCATTAACAGTCATTATCGCCAGTCAGCTTGGTTTGCCGGTCAGCACCACTCATGTTGCCATTGGTGGTGTGTTTGGGGTGGGTTTCCTGCGTGAATGGCTGGATGAATCAAATAAAATTGAAAGACAGATTGATCGGGAAAAAGCTGAAATCAAAGATGATAAAAAAATGCTGAACGCATTGCGTAATGAGCTGAAAAAGCTGGAGAAAAAACCATCGAAAACGGTTGAAGAATATCAACGTATCACCGAGCTATTTCGCTTAATTGATGAAGAAAAAGCAGAATTGAAAAAAGCCAAAAAGCTGTTAAAGAAAGACAAGAAAAACCTGTTTGTAAAACGCGATATGGTGAAAAAAATTGTAACTGCATGGGTTATCACGGTCCCTGCCGCTGCTACATTATCAGCCTGCATCTTCTTTATGATCAAAGGCATTATGCTGTAATCAAATGTTCATCAATCTGACATATTCTGTGTTTTAAACCATTTGTCAGAGCACAGTCGATATGCTGAATAAACTCAAATCCCTACCCGTCGCTATTCAGCAATATCTGGTGGTCACATTCAGCTACTGGGCATTTACCGTTTCTGATGGGGCATTACGCATGTTGGTGGTGCTGTTTTTCCACCAGCTAGGTTACAGCCCGCTGGAAGTGGCGATGCTGTTTGTGCTTTATGAGTTTTTCGGCATTGTGACAAACCTGGTCGGCGGATGGCTGGCAGCCAGATTAGGGCTTAATGTCACCATGCATCTGGGCTTGTTATTACAGGTCATCGCTCTGGCGATGCTTTTGGTGGATCCGCAATGGCTCACCGTAGCCTATGTGATGGTGGCACAGGCATTATCCGGTATCGCCAAAGATCTTAATAAAATGAGCGCTAAATCCAGCATCAAAATGCTGGTGGCGGATAACGCCCAATCTACTTTATTTAAATGGATATCCATTCTCACCGGCTCCAAAAATGCACTGAAAGGGGTGGGTTTTTTTGTCGGTGCAGCATTGCTTTCATGGATCGGCTTTCGTGGAGCCATTTTTACAATGGCTGTCGTGCTGTTAGTGGTGTTAATTCTCAGTATTGTGTTACTGCAGCGCGATTTGGGTAAAGCCAAAAATAAACCCAGGTTCAGCGATATCTGGTCAAAAAGTGCCGCGGTCAATCGATTGTCGCTGGCCAGGTTTTTTCTGTTTGGTTCCCGTGATATCTGGTTTGTGGTGGCTTTACCGGTGTTTTTGCATGCTCAACTGCAATGGCCGGCCATCTATGTAGGCGCGTTACTGGCAGCATGGGTTATCGCTTATGGCATAGTGCAGGCATTGGCACCGAAACTGACCGGTTTTTCCAAACAGCATGCGCCTGACGGTTATCATGTCTGGCTATGGTCGTTGCCGTTAATGGTTCTGCCATTACTTATCGCGATGACCGTTTATTTTCAATGGGCTGTGTTGCCAGCGTTAACCGCAGGTTTATTAGTCTATGGGGCGGTATTTGCCATTAACTCTGCCATCCATTCCTATTTGATAGTTTCATATGCCGATGCGGCAGGGGTTTCACTGGATGTCGGATTTTATTACATGGCCAATGCGGCAGGCCGGCTGTTTGGTACTTTGTTATCCGGCTGGGTTTATCAGGTGGCCGGACTGGCAGCCTGTCTGGTGATTTCTGCGCTGATGATTCTGGCCGCCAGTATTATTTCAAAATTGTTACCCCGCCAAGCTCAGTATTGATAAAGCTTTCAGCGCTGTTATCAGATTGTAATAATTTCCCATTAAGCTTTATTCTAATTAAAGATGGATTAGGAATTTGCAAGATATGAGCATATCGGTTTTGTTGGTGGAAGATGATGCTGCCATTCGTGACATGATTACCTTCAGCCTGCGTCAGGTTGGTTTTACCTGTGAAGCATCGAAAGATGCTGAGTCCGGACTGGAATGGCTGAAAAATCAGCAGCCTGACATGATTTTACTGGACTGGATGTTACCCGGAATTGATGGTATTGAATTTATTCGCCGTCTGCGTGCCAATGAGTTTTTAGCTTCAATTCCGGTCATCATGCTCACCGCTAAAGGTGAAAGTGAAGATATGGTCAAAGGTCTGAGCGTTGGCGCCGATGATTACATCAACAAACCTTTTTCGCCTCCCGAACTGATAGCCCGCATTAAAGCGGTTTTACGGCGTTGCCGTCCGATGGAAGATGACGACGCGCAGAAACTGCAGATGGGTGAACTGGTCATGGATACCAAGAGCCATCGGGTGTCGGTCAATGGTGAACGCATAGAACTGGGGCCGACCGAATTCCGTTTACTACACTTTTTTATGAAAAATCCCGAACGAGCCTACAATCGTTCCCAGCTGTTGGATTTCGTCTGGGGGGATACCGTATATATTGAAGAGCGCACGGTGGATGTGCATATTCGGCGGCTACGTAAGGCGCTGGAACCCAGCGGTCATGACAACCTCGTACAAACTGTCCGCGGTGTTGGCTACCGTTTTTCTGCTGAATAGCAGGATTGTCGAATGCAATGGGATTATTGGCGTTTAATTACCCTGCTGAGCTTAGCCGGGTTTCTGGGATTGGTGCTGGGCCATATGATGCCCTTTTTGTTTGTGGCGGCACTGATCTATGCATTATGGCTTCAATGGCAGTGGACACTTTTACAAAACTGGTTATTGAAAACCAATAAAAACCGCCCGCCTTCGGCAGATGGTGTGATTGATGATGTTCGGCGCCAAATTGAGCGCATGCGCTTGCAGAACAGTAATCGTAAAAAGAAACTCACCGGGTATTTGAAACGATTCAAAACGGCGACAGCAGCCATACCTGATGGTATTGTTGTTATCGGTGAATTTGGTCAGGTTGAATGGGCGAACCAATCTGCCAAAGCACTGTTGGGTATTCATTGGCCTCGTGACGCAAATTTGCGTGTCAATAATCTGTTGCGTGATCCGGCGTTTCATAAACTATTGGATATGCCGATTGATAAAAATATAACAACGCAGATCACCTCTCCTAAAAATCAGGCTACCCAACTGGAATTGAAACTGGTTGAGTATGCTGATAATGATCGCCTTCTTATCGCCCGGGACGTCACTCAGACCATTAAGTTACAACGAATGCGGCGGGATTTTGTCGCCAATGTTTCTCATGAGTTACGCACCCCCTTAACTGTTTTACGTGGCTATCTTGAGAGTTTTGATGTTGATAGTGATCCAGCCATGTGGCGTCAAGCTTTGCCCGTCATGCAACAGCAAACCCTGCGTATGCATCTGATGATCAAAGATTTGTTAGCTTTATCTCAGCTTGAAACGGGCGACAAGCCTCTACATCATGTGCCGACAGATGTGAGTAGATTACTGCAAAGTATTGTTGATGATGTGAAACGTCTTGATAGTTTTCAGGATCATCAAATCACATTAAATTGCCGGACGGATAAATGGTTATTGGCTGATGTAGATGAATTACGCAGCGCAATTTCAAATCTGGTTTTTAATGCCGTGAAATACACACCCGCCGGTACCAAAATCACGATTAACTGGACGGTTGATGGGCAGGGAAGTGTCATTGAGGTGATTGATGATGGTGACGGGATTGCGAGCCATCATCTGGAGCGGCTGACTGAGCGTTTTTATCGTGTGGATAACGGTCGGGATCGCGAAAGCGGTGGTACGGGGTTGGGTCTGGCTATCGTAAAACATATTGTCACTCGGCATAAAGGTCGGCTGGAGATACAAAGTGAGTTAGGGGAAGGCGCCGCTTTTCGCTGTATTTTTCCAACAGAAAAAGCAATTTCTGCCCCAGATATTTAATGATTTTCTGTCATTAATATTACGTTTTACAATGATATTAATGAAACGCCTTTGCTATAAAATAGCCCCAGTTTGAAAACAAATTGTTCATATTAAGTGTCCACAAACTTAATGACTCATAATCATCATTTGTAAAATTTAACTCGAATACAAATTAACGCTTCTGCAATCCATAAAAATTGATCTTACAAGGATATCTTTAATGTTGACCAATCAGCACATTTCCCAGCAGTTTGAAAAGCAATTACAAGATATTCGTAGTCAATTATTAGCGATGGGAGGCCTGGTTGAAAGACAAGTAAGCAACGCGATGCAGGCATTATTGACGGGTGACACCGATTTAGCGCGTGATGTCATAAGTGGTGATGATGAGGTCAACAAATGCGATCTTGCTGCAGATGAAAGCTGCATCAGTATCATTGCATTACGTCAACCCAGTGCCGGAGATCTGAGACTGGTGACGGTTATTTCAAAAATCATTACCGATTTAGAGCGTGTGGGTGATGAATCCGTGCGGATAGCCAAAATGGCACTTAATTTATCGGAAAAGGATCGCCCAAATAAAAATTACCGTGAGTTAAGAAGGCTGGGTATGCATGTAGAAACCATGTTGCGTGATTCGCTGGATGCTTTTGCCAGACAGGATGCTGACCTGGCGTTGAAAGTGGCCCGTGAAGATAACAGTGTTGATGAGGAGTATGAAAGCCTGTTAAGACAGCTTATGACTTACATGATGGAAGATCCTCGAAAAATCAGTCGTGCTATCGATATGATGTGGTCAGCACGGGCTTTGGAGCGTATCGGCGATCATTCACGCAATATTGCTGAACACACCATATATCTTGTCAAAGGCAAAGATGTGCGTCATTTGAGTATTGATAAAATGGAACAGGTCATAAAACAAAAATAAAATTAAGTGGTTTCTCGGCTAGCCTACTTAATATCCCAAGTCCTATCCTGGTATACAACAGATCCTAAATCATCATTTGATTAGACTTTGAATGATATCAACGGTATTAACCATACTTCTCCTGCACCATCCTGAATATCAATAATGGTATGACAGAAAAGAGTCAGGCAGAATGCTTGCAACTAGAACAAAGCTGAGATTATGGAAACACCTGATGATTTTGATGTACTTGCCGCTGTGGATCTGGGTTCCAACAGCTTTCATATGATTATTGCCCGCCTGCGTGATGACCACTTCCAGATAATGGATCGGCTGCGGGAGATGGTGCAGTTGCGGGCCGGGCTGGATAAGCAAAATAAGCTGTCTGATGAAGCCCAGGACCGTGCCATTGCTTGTCTGGAGCGTTTTGGTGAGCGTGTTCGTCATTTACCTGCTGGTAAAGTTCGGGTGGTAGGAACTAATACCCTTAGGGTGGCTGAAAACAGTCGTGAATTTCTACGTAAGGCGCGTCAGGCGCTGGGGCATCCTATTGAAATCGTCACCGGCGAGGAAGAGGCCCGACTGATCTATCTGGGCGTGTCGCGATCACTGGCGTTTGATAATAGTCGTAGATTGGTGATGGATATTGGTGGCGGCAGTACCGAATATATTATCGGCGAAGGATTAGATGGATTGCGCCGTGAAAGCCTGGAAATGGGCTGTGTCAGTTTCACTCAACGGTTTTTTACAGATGGCACGGTCAGTCAATTACGCATGCAGGCTGCTTTATTAACCGCTGCTATCAAGCTGCGCTCTATTCAGCGCCCATACCAGAATCTGGGCTGGGTCGAAGCAGTCGGTGCTTCCGGAACTATTCGCACAGTGGCCAGTATCGCGACAGCCCAGAGCTGGAGTGAAAACGGTGTGATCACCGCCGAAGCGCTGGATAAAATAATTGCCCATATGGTGGAAGCCGGTCATCACGACAAGTTTCAACTGGAAGGTTTAGGTCCCGAACGAGCCAATGTTCTGGCTGGTGGGGTTGCGGTATTAAAAGCGTCATTCGATCGATTGAAAATTGAACGCATGATTGTGTCGGATGGTGCATTACGTGAAGGATTGCTCTACGATCTGCAAGGTCGTATTCAGCATGATGATGAACGCGATCGCACAGTGAATGCTTTGGCTCGTCGTTATCATGTGGATGAGTCTCATGCCGAACGGGTCAGCAAAATGGCCACCGAGTTGTATGAACAGGTTGCCGCCGAATGGGAAATCAATACCGAAGAACAATTGCAGCGCTTGCAATGGGCAGCCAAGCTCCATGAGGTGGGGCTGGAGATTTCGCACTATCAATATCACAAACACTCTTCTTATTTAGTTGCCAACTCCGATCTGCCGGGGTTTTCCAGAGAAGAGCAGCAAGCCCTTGCCGCGATGGTGAGAGGTCAGCGCCGGAGTTTTCCACGTAAACATATCAAACAACTGTCCGATGAGATGCAGCAGGCCACAATGCGATTGACGATTTTGCTGCGTTTGTCACTGGTGTTTAATCGAGGTCGAAGTGAAAAGACCGATACGCATGTTGGCCTTAGTTTGCATCGTAATTCTCTGATATTGACACTGCCATCCGGCTGGCTGGAAGAACATCCATTGACTGAAGCGGACTTGATGCAGGAAAGACAGGAGCTAAAAGAAATTGATATTCGCCTGAAAATTCGTGATTAATCTGGAATTTCACTCCACTGCAACAGTCAATCTCTTATAGATAAGGGTGGTTTTATGTGGCGATCAGTTTGTGTATTTGTTTCAGGCTTGATGTTATCCCTGCCGCTTTGGGCAGAAGAGCAGCTATACCTGAGCGAAACCGGCGATCGCTTTACCATCAGTCAAACCAAAGATGGTCAATATTGGGGGTCGCTGATTATCAGTGATAAACATACTGCCAGCTTTGCTCATAATGAACTCATTCTGCTACAGCTTGATGAGCAAACACCTGTTTCTCTTGAACATGGCAATTTGAGTTGCGGTTCACCCGCTAAAGCCCGGCAAACAGTGTTTTATGACGTTTCCCCTTCAGCTAATGAATTATTCATCAAAGGAAAGGCGCAGCCCTTACCTAAAGGTTTCCAGCAAGTCAGACAGCGCGATGTATTTACTACAATTACCGCCGATCGACGTGCTGAAACTGTTGATTTTGTCTTGAACGATGAAACGGTCAATCTGCAGCAGCTGCAATCTGCCAGCACACTGAAGTTTCGTTTTGTCACCGATGATGGAAAACGTCGTCAGGCACTTTTTCATATACAACAATAATAAGACTGTTGGCCCTGACATAACGTCAGAGCCAACCATGACAGATTACTTGGCTTTGCTGGGTTTAACCTCGCCAATTGCGCCATCAGCACGGGCTTTCAGGTAAGCATAAATTTGATCCATGCCTTCCATCACCTGGGGATTACTTTCCCAGGCTGGCATCATGCCGATTTGTCCCATCTTGCCGTGAGTAACAGAGGCGATAAATTCATCTTTGGAAATGACATTCAAGCTATCCGCCAGATTGGGCCCCACCATACCTTGTGCATAGGTGCCATGACAGCGGGCACACCAGTTACGATAAAGTTTATAGCCATTAAAGGTTGCACTATCCAAAGCCTGTCCATCGGTTACGGTATAAGGCTTATCGTCGGCAAGACTGAAAGGGCTGAAAGCCAGCAGACTTGCGATAATGGCTAAACTACTTGGTTTTAGACTATTTTTTTGCATATTGTCCCCCCATAAATATCAATAATCAGGTCATTGAGAGTCATCCGCTTTTAATGCGGGCAACGGATAGTCAATGTTCGATTACAACGGTCAAAACCCTGATTCAATCTTCCGGTCATTTGGAAACTGCTGTGTTAATTAACATGGTTCTGTACCATTCAATCTGTTTTGAACAGCATACTCTTTAACCTTCAAATATAGTTTAGTAAATGCTAATAAATGAAAAATGTGTTTTTTGCGGCTCTTGTATGTCAAATCACACAAAAAATACAGGGTTAAAGTGTTAATCTGTCCGCTAGTTGAAATTCAGGTTACATAAATGGATGCACTTACGACTTCGTTAATCACGGCTTTTTTGCTTGGTTTGTTCAGCTCGGCACATTGCATTGCCATGTGTGGTTCCGTTATCGGTGCATTAACACTGACCTTACCGGCGCACATTCGTGAACAGCCACGCAAAATGTTGCCATTTGTGTTGAATTACAACGTTGGCCGCATACTCAGTTATGCCATTGCGGGAGGGCTTGTCGGATTAGTTGCTTCACCACTGGCACAAATAGATGGTTTGCCGTTTTTACGCTATCTCTCCGTATTGGTGATGATCGGTATGGGCTTATATCTGGCCGGCTGGTTCCCCAGGTTTGCCCATGCTGAAAAAATCGGTGCGCCTATCTGGCGAAAATTACAGCCCATCGGCCAAAAACTGCTCCCGGTACGCACCTTAAAACAGGCCTTTTTATTAGGTGCAGTCTGGGGCTGGCTACCATGTGGTCTGGTGTATGCCGGACTGGCAGTAGCAGCAACCACAGGTGATCCTTTATACGCTGCATCGGTGATGCTGGCATTTGGTTTGGGTACCTTGCCGGCAGTGATGGGTGCCGGGATGTTTGCCGGCTTGCTGGCCTCATTAGCCCGTAATTTACTGTTTCGTAAATTCGCTGGCATCATGATTATCATGATGGCTCTGCTGGTTTTATTGTGGCCGCATGGCGGACATGAACATCATGATCACTCAGAGATGCAGCAGGTAACTGAACCTGCTGATGATGACTCACATGTCGGACACCAACACTAAGTCGGGTATGACAGAATGACAATAGAAATGATTGGCCATTCCCCTCAAATAACCCATCTTCAGCGGGTATTACCGATGATTGCCCTGAGTGATGCCAGTGTGCTGATTTCGGGTGCTACCGGGACGGGCAAGGAGTTGGTGGCGCAAAGCCTGCATCAGTTGAGCCGACGCTCAGATAAACCCATGGTGACCATTAACTGTGCCGCTTTGCCGGCGCAGGAGGCTGAAGTGGATTTGTTTGGACGTGCCAATGCTGCTGGTGAAGTGATTGAGCCGGGACGATTACTCGCCGCACAGGGCAGCTCGGTGTTTCTGGATGAAGTGGATGCCTTGCCATTAAGCGTTCAGGCCAAAGTGTTGCGATTTCTGGAAGCCGGAGAATGCCAGTTAGCAGGCAGTCATAAATTACATGTAATTGATGCACGTATTCTGGCCGCTACCAGCGTGGATTTGCCAGCTGAAGTCAAGGCTGGGCGATTCCGGGCAGATTTATATTACCGTCTGCAGGTTGTACCTCTGGAGTTGCCACCATTACTGCAACGCAATGAAGATATACCGCTGTTGTTAACGTATTTTGCCAAACAATTTGCCGGCAACAATGCACCACTGCGCTTTGCCAAAGAAACCCTATATCAATTACAACGCTATGATTGGCCAGGAAATGTCCGTGAACTATCCAATTTCTGTCAGCGGCTGAGTTTATTGCAGCCCGGCAGCATGGTGCAGCTGGCAGATCTGCCCGCAGAAATGCAGCAGAAATCTGCATCTGCCACCCAGCAATTTCATATTCCGCCAGAAGGGATCGATCTGGCGCAGCTGGAGCTGGACCTGATTGAACAGGCACTGGAAATGGCTGCCGGAAATCGTTCCAAGGCTGCCAGACTGTTAGGCATTACCCGCGATACGCTGCTTTATCGCATGCAGAAATACGGTCTGTCTGACGAAGCCAGATAATTATCAGCCTGGCCTTGTCTGTTTATCTTTCATCGCCGCCTCAACCCGTAGGGCTGGGACCATTTTTCCGACCAACTGTGTTGGGAATAAATTTATGCTGAACAACGACATTGCAACATTTCCGCCTTGATGGACAAAAAAATAGCTTTCAATAGTGGTGGCAATGACTGATCAACAGGTCCTAGTCCGTGCGAAAAAAGTGCCGATAGTTTACAGTAGCGGCACGGCAATAAATGAGTAAACAGGCATGAAACAGTATCTCGATTTACTTCGCGATGTGATTGAAAATGGCGTCGATAAAGGCGACCGGACCGGTACCGGTGCCCGGTCCGTTTTTGGACGGCAGGTTCGTTATGATTTGGCGGAAGGCTTTCCCTTACTGACTACCAAAAAACTGCATATTCGCAGTATTCTGCATGAGCTGCTGTGGTTTCTCAGTGGCGAAACCAATATTCGTTATCTGAAAGAAAATGGCGTATCAATCTGGGATGACTGGGCGACACCGGACGGTGAACTCGGCCCGGTTTATGGCGCACAATGGCGAAACTGGCAAGGAGCTGATGGTAAAACCTATGATCAGATCCTGGCGTTAGTCGAGGGACTGAAAAATAACCC
>NZ_DCSO01000045.1:109205-117939 GCF_002325665.1 Methylophaga sp. UBA1464 | reverse complement strand
CGTCATATAATCAACGGCTGGAATGTTGCCTTATTACCAGATGAAAAACAAAAGCCCTGGGAAAATGCAGCGGCGGGCAGAATGGCGCTGCCACCTTGTCATGTTCTGTATCAGTTCTATGTGGCCAACGGTAAGCTCAGCGCATCTTTATATATTCGTTCAAATGATCTGTTTCTCGGCAATCCTTACAACACAGCCTCACTGGCTTTCCTCACGCATATGCTGGCACAGCAATGCGATCTGGATGTCGGTGAAATTGTGCTCAGCATTGGTGATGCGCATATCTACAGCAATCATTTCGAGCAGGTCGAAACGCAATTAAAACGTACCCCGGGGCCATTACCCAAGCTGAAAATTCATCGTAAACCGGCTTCGATACTGGATTATCGATTCGAGGATTTTGAGATTGTTGGTTATGAAGCGCAAGCGCATATCAAAGCACCCATAGCCGTATGATCGAAAAAGCTCAGAAACCACTCTATATCGTCTGGCAGGACAAATTTCTGCAACACGAATCGATCATTGATGAACAGCATCGGGGCGCAGTGGCGATCATCAATTCGCTTCATTATTTTATCCAGCAAGGTTTTACGCTGCAGCAGCTAAAACCCACAGTACATATATTGAAGAACTATCTGAATTTTCATTTCATGACAGAGCAGGGAATTTTAGAAGCTTTGGAATGCCCATTAATGAAGCAATACAAAGCGGAAGCGGAAAAAACCTTAAGAGACTTTGATGCCTGCTATTTACAGGGTATTTCAGAAGCCGATCCGACGGTATTATTGATTTGTCTGAGAAACTGGTGGCAGCAGCATCTTGAACTGCATGAAAAAATTACGCCGTTTTTGCATGAATGGAAAGGTGATTATTGTCGGGTAACGACATAAATACGTGATTGCATCATGGGTCTGATTACGCTTAAGACTCTTTTAAGAATAAGCTAATAGACTGAGAATAGAACGGGTTGAATTCAAGGAATAAAGCATGACACAACAAAGTTTAAAATCTTATCGAGTTTGGGATAGACCGGTCAGGATCTTTCATTGGGTAGCGGTGTTAACGTTTATCCCGATAGTCGCTCTCGGTTTGGTGATGATGTTCAGCCGTGACTTAGGTATATCGAGCGAAGATAAAGTGTTGTTAAAAGCACTCCATATCTGGATTGGTTATGTGTTTTTTCTGAATATCGTTGTCCGCATCATCTGGGCTTTCTGTGGCAATCGTTTTGCCAGATGGAAAGCCATTTTGCCGTTCGGTAAAGTTTATAAAGCACAGTACGCTGCTTATCGTGAAGCAGGCAAAACCAAGCGTAAAATCAATTTCCTTGGTCATAATCCGCTAGGGCGCTGGAGCGTTATGGTGATGTTGTTTTTGATGACAGCACAAAGTGTCACCGGTTTGGTATTGGGCAGTACCGATCTTTATATGCCACCGTTTGGTTCGCAGATAAAAGCCTGGGTGGCACAGGATGAAGCGTCCATGGCGTTGATTGTGCCGGGAGATAGAGAAACCGGTATTAATCCCGAGGCTTATCAGGAAATGCGTGATTTCCGTACGCCGTATCGCAGCTGGCACACTTACTTTTTCTACTTGTTGATAATTTCAGTTGTGGTGCATATTGCAGCGGTTATCAGAGCCGAGAAGAAAGAGGGCAGTGGCCTGACGTCAGGCATGATCACCGGTAATAAGGTGTATTCTGAAAAACCGTTTGATGCGGATTAAATAAGCCGTTAAGCTGAATGGCGACTGGTCACCAGTCGCCTGGCCCGGCGTTTTTGTAACCAGCGAATCAGACCGGTCACAAATAATATTAATGGTAAAAAGCCAGCAATAAACACCAAAATCCGGCCGGTCATGCCAAACACTTCGCCATTATGCAGTGGATGTAACCAGTGCATTAACACATCACCACCAGTGTCCTGTTTGGTGTCACGAAGTGCCAGAATCTCTCCCGTTAATGGATCAATCCACACTTGAGTTCGGGGAAAACGTCGACTGGGTTCACCCTCCTGATACAAAGCTATCCGCCAGGCTTTCTGATTATTTAACCCTGGTGTTTCAACCCAACGTAATTCAGCTTGGGGAAATTGCTGTCTGGCGATTTCGACCGCTTGATCAGCCGTAATTCGCGACGCATTTTCTGAATGATTTAATGCAATTTTCGGTGAGCTGCTTAGATCAGAAAATGGCTTAACCAGCATGGCCGTTTGATCCGGCAGAGCGAGTGCTGCACCGGTCAGGCTTAAAATCAGCAAAAACACTAAACCATAACTACCAGACAGCACATGCAGATCGTAATTGAGCCGGGCTTTCCCTGAGTGAAGCTGCGGTTTTAATGCCTGTTTCAAACCACCCCAGCCCGGCCACCACAGCCAGATGCCGGAAATAAACGAAATTAAAGAAATCAGCCCGATAATGCCAATGGCGATTTTACCGGGTTTTTCCAGCAGCAGACTGTAATGCAAATCGTAAATCCAGGTCATTGCATAATCGCCCCACAAACGGGAGCTGGTCACCTCCAGCGTGACCGGATCGACTGTCAGCATTAATGGCGCAAAGTTTTTTCCAACCGATTCAACCGGTGTGTAATAGCGCGCCATAATTGGCCAGTCATCATGCATTGGCTGTTCGATACGCCACGGATCGGTGCGCCTCGGATGCGCCTGTTGCAGGGCATCAAGAATGTCCTGTTGGGCAGGCATTTCATAAGGAACCGTTGTCGGTTCAATCTGCGGATTGATGATTTGATCGATTTCCAGATAAAACACCAGAATACTGCCGGTCAGCCCCAGTAATACCAGCAAGGCACCGATACTCAGACCGAGAGTTAAATGAATGCTCAGCCAAGTGCGGCGGGCGTTTTTCATGGTGAGGTTTATCCGAATGACGTTATTGATTCGCTGTCGAATAGTGACAGCGAATCAACCAAAAAAAGTAATGGGCTAGAAGTCTACCTGAACCGAGCCATACACAGCACGCCCATCACCCGGTGAATGCAACGATTGCGTGCCATCAAACCACACATATTCATAATAACGATTTGCCAGATTTTTCAATTGCAGTTCCAGGCGGACTTTTGGCGTTACGGCATAACTGGCTGACGCATTCATTAAAAAGAACTGACCAAATTCACGGGTGCTATTGGTGCGTTCCAGATAATAGCTGTCCTGAGCCGAAGTCCAGAAAGATAATCCCAGTTTTTGCGTGGCCTGATAATCGACACCGGCATTAAGCAGATAATTGGGTACATGGTCAATTTCCTGACCTTTACTTTCCGGTGACACGGAATCTGCTTTGAGGATTTCTGAACGTTGCAGTGAGGCGGCAAACCATAAGGCAAGCTGATCGGTTGCCTGAGCATTAAATTGCAGATCAATACCCTGACGCTCGGTTTTACCGATATTTTCACTGCTGTTATTCGGATCATTCAACACACGCCGAGCTTCATTGCTAGCGGTTTGCTGCCAGATGGCCACCCGTCCATCCAGCCATGAAACAGGACGGAATTTAAAACCGATTTCAAAACCTTCATTAATGGAAGGATCCAGATCACGGTCATTATCAACCCGATAAGTACCGGTCCCAACTCCAACCTGGAAGGTTTTGCCCCAGTTGGCATAAGCGGCGTAATTGTCGGTAAATGAATAAACAGCGCTAAATTTAGGTTGATGAATCAGACCATAATCGTTGATATCAAAACGTTGATCGGTAAGTTCATTGGTATAACTGCCATGCAATGATTCCACACGATAGGCCGGCACCAGTTTTAAATTTGCGGTGGGTTTCACCACGGCCTGCACAAAGGCACCATAGATATCCAGATCAAATTGCTGACCTCGCGTCTGGCTCTGTCGAATACGTTGGTTGGTTAGATAGCGATCACTTTCGTTATCCTGAAACTCGGCACTGACACCGCCCATCAGGGCAAACTCATTGGCCCAGTCGACTTCTGGCCGCCAAGTCAGTGTGCTTAATGCACCAATATGATTTTCCTTGGTATAGCGTTCCTGTTGCGAGACATTTTCCGAGAAGCGTACATAACGCCGGTCGTCAATCTGATTGAGGTAGGCTTTGGTTTCCCAATACAGTTCCTCATTCAAATCAATATCCATATGCGCACTGAATTGATTCAACTCGCGATCGCCCTGATCGAAGGCATTATGTGCCGGTGATTGTCTGTCATCATCGCGGGATTGAGCATACGTCAGATAGCCGGCTTCTTCGGCATCGGCTTTATGATGACGGGCAATAAAACCAAAACGGGCATTGCCACTTTCCGGAGTGAAAAACCATTTACCGGCAAACGATGATCGCTGGGTATCACTGTGATCACGATAGCCGGTTGAATCCAGATAACTGGCGGTGTAATTCTGTGAAAACAACCCATTATCAAACCCGGCAGCGTATTGCACATTGCGGGTATCAAAGCTGCCATAACTGGCACGGGCGGTCTGATAATTACCACCAATGCGGGTAATCACATCAGCGTTACCGGCGATATTGTGCAGACCATAACGTGGATCATTGGTGCCACGCACCACTTCAATCGCCTCGATATCCAATGGATTGGTCAGCTCCAGATACGGCATATTGCCGTCATTGCTGTTACTCGGAATGCCATCAATCAGCAGCTTCACGGCGTTGATTTCACCTTCACCGTTAAAACCGCGTAACGAAAACTTGCCCGAGACATTGCCCTGATTAAACTGGGTCAGCATGATGCCCGGCATTTGCCCGAATATCTGCCAGTTATTGGTCACCACCTGATTCTGGATTTTCTCGGCACCCAGAATATCCACCGAAGTGGGTAAATTGCGGGTGGAAATCGGGCCGCTAGCCCCACTGACCACCACGGTACCCAGTGTCAGGCTGGCATCATCCAGCAGGTTTGAAGTCTGGGCATAAACGCCATTGGCATAAATCACGGCAAGCGCAATACTGATCGGTTTAAGTGTTTTGGTTATCGTCATAATGTGGGTCGCATCTTATGAATGGGATGGTTTTACAATCCCAAAAGCATAACGATCTGCTTGCCAGCAAAAATGGGTGATATGCATTAAGGGTGTGGCAAAAGCCTTAATTTAAACCAGTTTACGCTAACAATGCCCCAATTCAGCTAATGAAGTGGTTTCCGCATCACCAACAATAATATGATCCAGCACCCGAATATCCACCAGCTCCAACGCACTGCGTAACCGTTTGGTGATTTGAATATCCGATTGACTCGGCTCCGCCACACCTGAAGGATGGTTATGGGCAAAAATCACTGCCGCCGCATTATATTTCAATGCCTGCTTAACCACCTCACGCGGATACACACTGGCCCCATCAATGGTGCCCCGAAATAACGGCTCAAAACTGATCAAGCGATGCCGGGTATCGAGAAACAGACAGGCAAAGACTTCATGAGGAAAATGGCGTAACTGGCGTTGCAGATAGAGCCGGGTAGTTGCAGCGTCAGTAAAGGCATTACCTCGCGTCAATGTCGATTCCAGATGCCGCCGGCTCATTTCCAGCACCGCCTGCAACTGCACAAACTTCGCCGTACCCAAACCATGTTGCTGACAAAACGTGTGATGATCCGCTTCCAGCAAAGCTCTCAGACTACCAAAATCAGCCAGCAGTTTTCTGGCTAAATCGACAGCCGAAATTCCCGTCACACCGGTTCGAAGAAAGATAGCCAGTAACTCGGCATCCGATAATGCTGCTGCGCCTGATTGCAGCAATTTTTCACGCGGCCGTTCACCTGCCGGCCAGTCCCTGATTGCCATGATTCGCTCCCTGCGATGTCATTTAAATGACAATTTAACGATAACGCCTGATAAATACAAACCGGTTTAGGAGTGAGGGTTGTCACATCTCCACCCAGACTGGTTGTCTGGATGATAATTCTCCTAAATAGGTTATTTCACTGAATGTCATAAAGTTGTCACACTGTCACTTTATTCTCCACGAATCGGTTCTGATGTTCCGGTTAGTCTGAGAATTAAATTGTTTCTGATTTTCAGTACTAAAAGATAGCTAACACAACTTTAAGCGAATGAAGGAGTTTTAAGGTGAGCAAACTGAAAACAGCACTTACATCTATCGCCCTTGCAGGTAGCCTTGCTGCTATTTCTGTACCGGCTATGGCTCGCGACACTATCAATATCGTCGGCTCTTCCACTGTTTACCCGTTTGCAACGGTTGTTGCGGAACGTTTTGGTAATCAAGGCGACTTTCCTACCCCTAAATTGGAATCAACCGGTTCAGGTGGTGGTTTGAAAATTTTCTGCCAGGGCATTGGTACCAACCATCCTGATATCACTAACGCTTCACGTCGTATCAAGGCATCTGAGCTTGAGTTGTGTAAGAGCAATGGTGTTGAAGAAATTACCGAATTCCGTATTGGTTCTGACGGCATCGTCATCGCCAGTTCAAAAGAAGCTGAGCACATGGATTTGACACTGCAGCAATTGTTCCTGGCGCTGGGTGAAAAAGTGCCGGTTGATGGTAAGTGGGTTAAAAACTCTTATCAAAACTGGAGCGATATTGATTCCAGTCTGCCAAACAAAAAAATCGTTGTAATGGGGCCTCCTCCAACTTCTGGTACACGTGACTCATTCAATGAATTAGCGCTGGCTGCGGGTTGTGACACATTACCGGAAGCTGCTGAACTTGCTGAAGAAGAACATGCTGCGATTTGTGAAAGCATTCGTGAAGATGGTGCGTTTATCGAAGCGGGCGAAAACGACAATCTGATCGTACAAAAGCTGGTTGGTGATAAAAACATCTATGGTGTTTTCGGTTACAGTTTCCTGGAAGAAAATGCTGATCGTCTGCAAGCAGCTAAGCTAGATGGCGTTGCTCCAGAACCTGAACTGATTGCTGAAGATAAATATCCAGTTGCCCGTTCAATGTTCTTCTACGTTAAGAAAGCACACATTGGTGTTGTTCCGGGTATCGCTGAGTATGCGGCTGAGTTTGTTAGCCCGGCGGCAATGGGTCCTAATGGCTACCTGAAAGATGTCGGTCTGATTGTGCCAACACGTGACGCATTGATGGACCTGCAGAAGAAGTTGAAAGAAATGCCTAATCTGACTGCAGATGATCTTAAATAATTAATAAGTTCAATGGTATAACAAGGATACGAATCATTTTAGATGGTTCGTATCCTTTCCATTTCAGCAAGGTAGAAATAAACTCGTGCTTTTAAAGAGTAAAGCTTTAAAAAATCCCTTAGTAGCAGATAGGAAATAGCATGCAACCCGCTAATCTGTTTTTTTTAACCCTGGCACTTATCTTTACCGCTTACGTGCTGGGGTATTTTAGATCAAAGGCATTGGCCAGACCGTTGGGCGGCGTTCGCCACCTTAAGTCTCTCCCCGGCTATTACGCTGTTCGTGCTGCGTTGTGGTGTGGCATACCAGCCCTCATCATTCTGGTGTTATGGGCCTCATTTGAAAACCAAATCATTCAAATGCTGGTTCTCGGAACGCTGGCACCAGAAATTGTTCCTGCCTCTCCCGGTGAAGCCAGTCTATTGATGTCGCAAATCAATAACATTGCCAGTGGTGCCTTGTCGTCAGGTTCGGTTGACGCTTCACTGGTCAATGCGGCTGAGTTACTTACGAACCTGCGACAAAACAGCAACACTTATATGACAATGTTAGTGCTCTCCATTGCTGTACTGGCGGGTTTTGTGGGCTGGTATCGGATACAGCCGAAGCTGAATGCCAGAGAGCAGGTTGAGAGAATTCTGCGCTGGTTTTTCTTTTCCTGTGCTGCAGTGGCGATTATGACCACCGTCGGCATTGTGTTTTCTGTGTTCTTTGAAACTGTCCGTTTTTTTGGGATGGTGTCTTTTACCGATTTCTTTTTCGGCACCAGCTGGAGTCCACAGGTCGCGCTTAGGGCGGACCAGGTTGGTTCAGGCGGTGCTTTTGGCATGATTCCGTTGTTCACTGGTACGTTGCTGATTTCGGCAATTGCGTTGCTGGTAGCCGTGCCAGTTGGGCTGTTTTCCGCTATCTATCTGTCGGAATATGCCAACAAACACGTTCGTAGTGTGGTGAAGCCTTTGCTGGAATTGCTGGCCGGTGTTCCCACAGTTGTTTATGGTTTTTTTGCTGCTTTGACAGTGGCCCCCTTCATCGCTAATTTTGCACAAACACTGGGTATGAATGCTTCTTCCCAGAGTGCACTGGCGGCAGGTCTGGTCATGGGGATCATGATTATTCCTTTCGTTTCGTCGCTTTCTGATGACGTCATTAATGCCGTACCTCAATCGTTGCGGGATGGATCGCTGGCATTGGGCTCTACCCAATCCGAGACCATGAAAAAAGTCATTTTCCCAGCGGCATTGCCCGGCATTATGGGGGGAATATTGCTGGCGGCTTCCCGGGCTATCGGTGAAACCATGATTGTGGTAATGGCCGCGGGGCTTGCCGCCAATCTGACGGCGAATCGGCTACAGTCTGTCACCACTGTGACGGTCCAGATTGTGACCCTGTTAATAGGTGATCAGGAATTTGATAGTCCCAAAACACTTGCTGCGTTTGCGTTAGGTGCGATGCTGTTTATCGTCACGCTACTGTTAAACGTGATTGCCCTTAAGATCGTTCGTAAATACAGAGAGCAATATGATTGATCCTAAAAAACAGGCAGAAATTGTCCATAAATCGCTGAAAAAACGCTACCGAAAGGAGAAGCGTTTCCGGGCATACGGCATTCTGGCCATTACCATTGCATT
>NZ_DCSO01000045.1:97960-109099 GCF_002325665.1 Methylophaga sp. UBA1464 | reverse complement strand
ACCGGTTTTCTGAAGACAACCATTACCCTGGATGTCGAAATGAACGCCGAGACGATGTATCTGGAGGATCCCACCGATCCAGATGCAGTGCGTATGGCCGATTTTGTAGAGCCTCTGATTCAGAGTCTGTCAGAAATATTGCCAGAGGCTACTGAGGAAGATCGGGGCAAACTGCGCGGCCTGATTAATCCGTATGCATCGAGTCAGCTTCGGGATGAATTGGTTGCCAATCCGGACTGGATGGGCACAACCCAAACCATTACCTTTCTGGCGCACAGTAATGTTGATGTGTACAACAAGCATAAAGGCAATGAGGCTTATTCCATTAAGTTGTCGGAGGAACAGCAGCAGTATGTGGATAAGTTACGCGATAAAGGCGTCATAGAAACCAGTTTCAACGACGTGTTTTTCACCAGTGGCGATTCACGTGACCCTGCCAGAGCCGGGGTGCTTGGTGCTATCGTCGGTTCGCTGTTAGTTATGTTTGTCACCCTGGTATTGTCATTCCCTATCGGTGTGGCGGCGGCGATTTATCTGGAAGAATTTGCCCCGAGAAACAGGATCACCGACTTTATCGAGGTCAACATCAACAACCTGGCCGCAGTACCATCGATCATCTTTGGTTTGCTGGGTTTGGCGGTGTTTATCAATCTGTTTGGCATGCCTCGCTCTGTCCCGTTTGTCGGTGGCCTGGTACTCACATTGATGACGCTGCCAACCATCATTATCTCCAGTCGTGCGGCGATCAAAAGTGTGCCGCCTTCAATCCGTGAAGCGGCTGAAGGAGTGGGTGCCTCTAAAATGCAGGTGGTATTACATCACGTATTACCGCTGGCGATGCCCGGCATGCTGACCGGTTCGATTATCGGTATGGCTCAGGCTCTGGGTGAAACAGCACCGTTGCTGTTGATAGGTATGGTGGCCTTTATCGTTGAAATTCCCGAAGGGTTCTTTGACGCCGCTACTGTGTTGCCTGTGCAGGTTTTCTTGTGGGCAGGCAGCCCCGAACTGGCCTTCATTGAACGCGCGTCGGCGGCCATTATGGTGCTGCTGGCATTCCTGTTAAGTATGAATGCATTGGCTATCTGGTTGCGCAAGCGCCTTGAACGCCGTTGGTAATGGAGAAAACAATGAATATGAACGATACGCTTATTAGCGAACCTTTGGAGCCACAAGAAATGAGTACACCTGTTAATCGCCCTGTTGAGGATGCTGGTGCGCAGTCTGCGAAAGTTGAAGAAGGAAAAACAGTCGGTAAGCCGTTTGCGGATGATCCCAAGTTTAAGCTTCGCAACGTGGAAGTGTTCTATGGACAAGAACGCGCCATAAAAAATGTCAGCTTGGATATTGGTCGTAATGAAGTTATTGCGTTTATCGGACCTTCGGGTTGCGGTAAATCAACATTTCTACGGTGTCTTAACCGGATGAATGACAGCATCGATATTTGCCGGGTTAAAGGGCAATTAATGCTCGATGATGAAGACATCTACCATTCCAAAAAAGACGTGGTTGAATTACGGGCCCGGGTAGGCATGGTATTTCAAAAACCGAACCCGTTTCCAAAGTCGATCTATGACAATGTGGCCTATGGCCCGCGAATTCATGGGCTCGCCAATCGTAAGTCGGAACTGGATGACATTGTTGAAGACAGCCTGCGTAAGGCGGGTTTATGGAATGAAGCGAAAGATCGTCTGCATTCCATTGCCACAGGTATGTCAGGCGGTCAGCAACAGCGTTTATGTATCGCCCGTGCCATTGCTGTTAGCCCTGAAGTGGTTTTAATGGATGAGCCATGTTCAGCACTTGATCCCATTGCCACAGCGAAAGTTGAAGAGTTAATCTCTGAATTATCAGAAAGTTACACCATTATTATTGTGACGCACTCTATGCAGCAAGCCGCCCGGGTATCCAGCCGGACTGCGTATTTCCATCTGGGGCACCTGGTAGAAGTTAACGAAACAAGCAAGGTGTTCACGTCTCCCGAGCATGAACTGACCGAGTCCTATATTACTGGCCGTTTCGGCTAAGCCACACTTTTACGTGCTTTTGGAGAATTTTGCTATGAAGAAAGATAATAATAGTGTCTACGGAGGTCACACGTCTCATGAGTTCAATGAAGACCTTGCTTCCCTGAATGCCGACTTCCTGAAAATGGGCTATATGGTCAGAGACCAGCTTACAAATGCGATAGCTGCACTGATGGATGGCGATGGCTTTAGGGCCGATGAAGTACGCAACAATGATAAAATTGTCGATAAGCTGGAGCTGGAAATTGATGATGAAGCTGTCCGTATCATCGCTCGTCGTCAGCCGGCTGCTATAGATCTTCGTCTGGTGATTGCCGTGATGAAAATGGTTGCTGATCTGGAGAGGGTCGGGGACGAAGCCAAGAAAATTGCCAAATCAGCTTTGGCATTATCCGAGGAGGGTCAGGCTCCCCGTGGTTACGTTGAAGTTCGTCATATTTCTAATCACGTACTTGAAATGCTCAACGATGCCCTGGATGCTTTTGCCCGGCTTGACTCCGAGCTGGCATTACGGGTGATGAAGGAAGATAAAATAGTAGACGAAGAATACAAAGCGGCTACCCGGAGCTTACTGACTTTCATGATGGAAGATACCCGTAATATTTCTCGCTGCATGTCAGTGATGTGGGTGTTGCGGGCGCTTGAACGGGTGGGCGACCATGCCTGCAATATTTCTGAACATGTCATTTTTATGGTTGAAGGCGAGGATATCCGTCACACGCCCGTAGAAGATACAGAAAAACTCGTTGGCCGCTAATAACTCACGAAAAGCTGCAGGAATTTATCATATTCCTGCAGTTTTTTTAAGTTCTGAAACGCTATTTCCCCTTATCAATAACCCTGTTTTTTAATGAACATTTATTAGTTTAGTTAAGCATATTTTTCAGTATTTGCCAGTATGCCTGGATCAAAAGCGGCAATGGCTGACCGCTTGAACCCATCAGGCTAAATCCACAGCCGAAATCCCATTAAACACCAGCATAAAGTTAAGATACCCAGCAGCTCGGCATCCGATAATGCCACCGCATTTGATTGAATCAGCTTTTCACCTGTCGGCCAGTCCTTGATTGACACAAAGAAAATCGCCAGCGTAAATCAACCGTAATGAATCGTGAATCATTTACGATCCATTATTTTGGTTATAGTTGCCTAAATATAAGTGATTAATTTTCAATTGCTTAACATCGATGGATGGATTTGCTAAATAATTATGATCCATTCTCATTAATAATTATTTTGAGGTCGCAGACCTTATTAACAGACTGTTATGGATTGTAGATCATGACCACTAACGAAGAAGATGACGTCTTAGAAGGCTGTGCAGGCCTTCCAATAAAAGCTGCTATGCACCCTTTTTCAGTTGATTTTTTGGCCGGCTGTAAAAAGTTTGCTGAGCTTGCAAAGCAAACCGATAGCGAGAAGGAAGTCATGATTTATTCCACATCTAGTATCGTTAATGCTGCCTGTTACCTGGAAGCCAAGCTTAACGAAGAGATTGCGATATCACGAATGTTTTTTAATGAATGCTCACGGGAAGGAAAGCGCTGGGGTGAAATAAAGGAAAGTGAGCGGCATACTTCTGTTCCAGAAAAATGGAACAGAATTTCCTCCCTGACTGGGGGGCGCAAATGGAGTCATGGAGAAGCCCCTTTCCAATCATTTGAAACGATCACATCATTAAGAAACGAACTTGTGCATTATAAGGGCGACCTGCTTGGTAAGGACGAAGCCCCATCTAGGAGAATTGAAGCACTAATGAGACAGCTAGGTATTAAAAGCGAGGCATCATGGGGTGAAGATGAATGCTCTAGCTGGGTTACAGATCTTCTTTCAAACCCCGATGTGGCTAGATGGGTCGCAGTTAAAATCACCTCATTTGACCGGCAATACTATGATCTTATGCACAGAAAACCATAACAAGTTGCTGTTTCGGATCGCCTTATGCGCCCGCAAAGCAAAGCGTTAGGCGATGGGGATTGAAATTACATGAGCTTCTCTGAAGAAGAAAAAAACATTATTGAGAAGTATTTCATCGACTTTACTTCGGCATTAGAAGTGCATTTAAGAATCCATAAAGGAAAGCTCTCTGATTATTGGGGCGGGATTGATAAAGATAAATTCAGCACAATCATATATCTCACCCGTGACGGTATGGTTGTAAGGATTATTCCTAAGTGGATTGGTGCTCAGGTTTCAACCAAAAGGAATGTAAGTTTCGCTCAAGCAGCAATAGCAAAATGGAATAACAACGATTTTAAGTCAGGAGATAAGGTTGCTGCATCAGCTATTGCGAAGCATCTAGCGGGGAATGCTAAAATGCAACTTGGTGTAGAAAACAATGGAAATTTTTTAAGAGTTATTCCTACAGAAAAAGATAGCTCCTTTATTGCCTTGGCTCCTCTGCTTTTAAAGGGGCTATCCACTGCTCAGGCAAAACAGGTACATGAGAGCCCCGGCTATAGAAATTTTGAAAGCCCTCCACCAACGCCCCCTTGGATAGTCAGCATAGTCTCTTCGTCAATAGGCCTAAATGTTCTTGCTGGTCTAGATGAGGATCCTTATATCGCTGCAAAAGGAATAGCCGATATTATTTTCAAAACTGCTGGTATAACTGACGAAGATCCAGCTATTATTTATCGAAAAGCCAGAAACCGTTTAGAAAAAAGTATTGCCGCGATTAATTCTGAAAACGAGAAAGAACTCCAAAAGGTCATCGAGGAATACCCCTGGATTTTACTTGATGAAGTAGATTATTCAGCTGTGGATCCAGAAAAGACTTTGCAGTATGTGGAGAGAACTGCTGGAGATGATGGAGTAGTTTCAGAAATAGTTAGAAAGGTTCGTCCGGATTTTATTTACGAAAAATATGACCAGTCGTCGCTGGTTGTAGAAATTGAAGCAGCTAGCAAGAGACTTTTAGTAAAAACAAAAGAAACACATTACCAACTTCCCTCAGCGCAAGAAGTAGCAGCTCAATTTCAAATACAACATTATAAGCATATATGCTCCGGACCGTTTGGTAGCCAAATTAATGCGTATCTAGAAAAACCTGATGATTGGATCTACAACTATTTACTTGTTGTGGGAAGTGATAAACAGCCTGATTTTGACCGAAGATCTTGGAACTTGTTACGGGAGTTTATGAAACCTCACGGTATAGTTTTACGTGACTGGGACTATTACATTGATCGATTGGCTCGATTTGAGGCTGCTGCAACTACAGCTAACACAACAAAATTATGAAGAGTTTCAAGGTGGCAGCAAACTTGATATTTTAGTCAGTTAATAATCAAAGATTGGAAGATATTTGGTGTCAGAGTAAAAACTCGTTTCCCCCTCATAGGTTTTTATTTATTAAAATCAATCAATTATAATCTGTTGCTTTTGCATTCTGTGCATTTTAGGAAAACTCTGCGGCAGTCTGTCCGCTGGAATCTTGGCTGGTTGTGGTCAGTGATGTTGAGCTGGATTAGTCCTAGCTCGGCAGTTTTGAATGTAAAAGTGTCTTTTTAAGCCGATACTTCCGACTTAAGGTGCCAACAAGTATTATCTTTCAACTAAGCAGTGTCAGTGGTGGGTTCAGATGGATTTGAAGCGAATTACATTATGCGAGTGAGAAAAAGGCACCACCAAAGAATATTATTCAGCTCAGATAGAGACACTCATCACCGGCATCGATTATGGGGTCGGTTATTCATTCTGATGATGCTCATTCTGGTAGTCACAGCGATTTATCAGGTTTATAAACCGTTGCCGTCCGGCTTGAATATGTTTTCTCAGGCCCGTCCCGCCACCGAGGTGCAGTTTCTGGTTGACAGAACTTACACCGACGATGATGGCAAACGCTATATGGATCAGCAGATATTCGACAGCATTTTTGAAATGATTGCGGATGCCCGGCGGATCGTGCTGGTGGATATGTTTCTGTTTAACGATTTTCAGGGGCAGCTGACTGAAACCCACCGGCCTTTATCAGGCGAATTAACCGCCGCTTTGATTGCTCAGAAACAGCGCTATCCGGAACTTGAGGTCAGGGTGATTTCTGACCCGATCAACACTATATATGGCGGTCGCCCCTCACAGCATTTTGCTCAATTGGAAGCCGCTGGCATTCCCGTCACTCTGACTGATTTGACCCGTTTGCGTGACAGCAACCCTGCGTATTCTGCTATCTGGCGACTGTTCATCCAGCCTTTTGGCAATAGTGAAGGCGAGCTGCTGCCCAATCCATTTGGTGAGAGCCGGGTTTCGTTGCGAAGCTATCTCGCTATGTTTAATTTCAAGGCGAACCATCGTAAGTTGATCATTGCGGATAAGGGGCAGGATCTGACGGCTCTGGTGACTTCGGCCAACCCGCACGATGGCAGCAGTGCTCATGGCAATGTGGCATTACGTTTCAATGGCGCTGCTGCCTGGGATCTGTTTGCCAGCGAGGCGGCTACGCTGGAATTTTCCGGTGATGTCCGTCCGGTATTGGAATTGCCGCAAATGTCGTATGTGACCAATACTGAGCTTACGGTTCAGGTACTGACCGAACGTGCAGTCGAGCGTGCGGCACTGGCGCTGATTGATGAAGCAAATACGGCTGAACAGTTGGATATGGCGATGTTCTATCTGTCTGATCGTGACATTATTGAAGCGCTTAAACAGGCAGCTGGGCGAGGGGTCAGGTTGCGTGTATTGCTTGATCCCAATAAGGATGCATTTGGCCGGGAGAAAAATGGTGTGCCTAATCGGCCGGTGGCTCATGAACTAATGCAGGCGGGTGCTACCGTTCGCTGGTGTGATACGCATGGCGAGCAGTGCCATGCCAAATGGCTGATGCATCGTGGCGCTGAGGGGCAAAGTATGATGTTGCTTGGCTCAACCAATTTAACCCGGCGTAACCTGCACAATCTTAATCTGGAAACCAACGTCATTCTGAGCGGTCCTGCCGAGGCCGAACCACTGCAACAGGGCCATAGATGGTTTGAAGAGCGCTGGAACAACCTGGATGATCGTCATTACAGCGTGGATTATGCAACCTATGCCGACGAGCGGTTTTGGCCACGCCTGCTTTATCGCGTGATGGAAACCACCGGACTTAGTACGTTTTAACCTTTTTTTAGATTAACAAACTCAGTCACCTAACGAGAATTCATCAAATAACTGCACGGCTGATACTGGATCACGGGTATCGAAAACATAACTTTTGATCGTTCCGGTGCCGGTATCCAGAATGGAAAAGGTGGTCAGTTCATTACTGGTGACAAAAGGCAATGCCGGAAACGTTTTATCCAGTAGGTTCATCGGACTGAAAATGCTTGGCAATGTCATTTTCCGGCCATGTGGATCGCCATTGGCAGCGTAATCTGCAGAATTCCAACGTGAATTTTCAGATTTCAGTTCAGCCCAGAAATTGGCTTTAGCAGCACGGTTATCATGCGGATAAGCACCACTTGGGTCGGTGAAATAAGCGCCCATGGTATTGCCGACATTGGATGTTTCCAGATAATGCATATTACCGACCTTGGTACGGTTCCACAGGTGTGAGTGGCCAATCTGTACCAGATCAACGCCATGTTTTACCAACAGCGGCTCTATATCCCTTCGCCAGATATCGTCGCCGAGTGGATAGTGATAACGCACTTCACGAATTGATGACAGTTTTGGCTGCACGATGTTTTGCCAATCTGCCGGGCTGATGGGAAAGCTGAGCTCAGTAACCTGTTCAGTATTAGCATCATCAATTTCTATAAGCTGCATTAGCGGATTGGCAAGCACCGGGACGACATTATCCCCCAGCCCGAAAATGCCTTGATGGGCCAGCACCACTTTATATTTCGCCTGTTTAAACGCTGCCGATTGCAACACGCCTTCCAGCCATTGGTATTGCTGTGACTGGGCATCAAAACGCTCGAATATAAATTCGCCGAATCCCCATGCGTCCGGTGTTTGCAACTCTGATAAGGCTTCGACAAACATGCTGCGGTGTTGGCCGCTTACATTCCACGAACGCCAGATCCGGGAGACATTCATTGAGATAAGAAACACATCGCCGAATGCCATGGCGTAATATTCCTTGCCGTTTGGCCCGTCATCCGGAAATGAAAACACCTCCAGATAGGTTTGCTGATTATGCGAGTTATCCAGAATCCATTGCGCTTTGATTTGTGGGTCGTTGTCAGGGTTAATTTGCTGTTTTATCTGTTCATAAGCGATTTCGGCATACCAGCGGGGTTGTGGATCATTAAAACTGTTATTCATTCGATGATCGGCCTGTTGTGGCAGAAAACGCCCCATCACTTCATGGTTGCCAATAGCAGCAAATAATGGGGTGTGTTGCAGAATTTCACCACCCTTATAGGCCGAGTCAGATCTGATTTGCCGATAACGTCCCTGCATGGTGGGGAAAAATGGCGGTGCCCCGTCTTGAATTTGATCGAACCATTCAGAAGCCCGATCCGGGATATTCACCAGATCCCCTGCGAAGAAAACAGCATCGGGTAAACCAATTGTTTCGACGACTTTTTGATAATTGGCAGGGGAGTTGGCTTTGGATTGCAGATCTGAGGTGAGCAGAATTTTCAGCGGCTGATTTTTCTGTGGCAGCGGTGTGAGTGTAAAGCTTTCGCTGGTCAGGGTTTGTCCATCATTGGTAACGCTGGTCACCAGGTAATTAACACGGGCGCCAGAGGACAATCCGCTTGCCGTGGTTTCGTGGCGATAAACTTTTCGGGTGGTCAGCGTCTCATAATATGCTTCTGGTTGGAATGAATCCGCATCCTCAAACATCCGGGTCATTTTGCTGGTATTGGCATCAGCAACCTGTCCATCACCATAGTGCAGTTGATGGTTTTGCCCTTCAAAGTTGGTAAACCAGACCACATTGACCGAATCTTCGGTGGGTAATTGTAAAAACGGATCGCTGAGAAACTGCTGTTTTGTTTCAATGCTTTCCGGGACGTTTTTGGCCACTGTTTCTCCTGACGTATACAAACCTGATAATAGAACAAACCCTGAGATGATCAGGCTTGACTGTGTTAGCTTCAAAAAATTCATACAACACACTCTGGGATAGCGTTTAGGGGAGTTTCCCTAAGCAGTATCAATAAAGCGTGTTACCAATCGATGATCATGGATTGGTTTAACTGACCAGGTCAGTTGAAATCAGTAAATTGTCTCATGGAGATGAACACCGCTGAAAACACAGACAAATTCACATCCTCAATAAGACCACGGCCAGGCCTGCTGATAGCGATAACAGCATTGGTATTAATACTCGAAGCCCGATTCTACGGTTACCTATGCTGAGTGCCAGGCTGGCCTTGAAAAGGTTGTTGACCATGGCGGCGATAATGATGGCCAGAACCGCTGTGGTGGCAGTTAAGTCATCACGCGCCATACGCGTCAGCGATAAAGTAATGGCATCAACATCGGTCAGTCCGGAAACGGCTGCCAGCAGATAAATACCTGCATCACCCATCAGATTCTTCATCCACTCTCCAAGCAGTAAAATCACTACCAGTAACAAGCCGAACAGCAGGGCTGCCCGCAGTTCCAGTGGATTCTGTCCCTTGGGCTGAGTCACGTTTCCCGATCCGGCATGTTGCCACCAAATCCAGGCCGCGGCACCGTATAAAAGACTGCCCATGATGATGACCGGGAGCAGCAGATCTTTCAGCAATGGCGGGTAAATCAGCGCGGCGTAAAGCAGAATCCGAGGGAACATGGTGCCACAGGCGATGAGAATGCCAGCGGCTAGTAGCGGGCTAAGCTGAGTTGAGTCTGACTGGCGAGAAAGACGGGAAAAATGCAGGGTCAGCGCGGTGGATGAGCTGAGTCCGGCAAACAGACTAGTGAACAGTATGCCTCGTTCCGAACCACCGAAACGCATGGCAAAATAACCGATGAAACCAATTGCAGCAATGAGCACAACCAGCCACCAGATTTCTCTCAGGTTCAGTACATTACCGGGCCCAAAACCCTGATCAGGTAATAATGGCAGTACCACTACCGATATCAGCAAAAGCTTCAGGCCTGCGTCCAGTTCATTGGCTTCTAATGTCTTCAGGAAACGATGAATGGACTCTTTGTTGTCCAGAATTATTGCTGTGACAACTGCCGCTGCGGCGGCAATCACTGGTTGTCCTGCAACCACCAGCGCACCAAAGCAAAAAGTTAGCATCTGGCCGACCCAGCTGGTGATGCTGAAATCCTGTTGTTGCCGGTTTTTAATCAAAAGCCCGGTCATGCCTGCCAGTCCAACCATAATTAGCAATATAGCGGGTATCCAGTCACCTAATTCCCGGCTGAGCTGAACTGAAAGACCGCCCAGCAAACCAAGCAGGGCATGGGTTCGGATGCCAGCGACACGTTGCCCAGCGGCTTTATCCCTGGCGTGCCAGCCATGTTGCAACCCGATAAGGGTTCCCAGAGCCAGGGCAATGCCGAGTGCAAACAGATCCTGGCTGACCGTACTGAGAAAATCACTCAGTTCGTACATAGTCGTTCATCCTGGTTAGTGACTCAGTTTCATTATAAGCATGCGATCTTAGGATCCAGTAGCAATCTCACCACAACGATAAAGCAAGGACTGAAAAAAATACAAATAACAGTAAACCAATTAAATGGAGATATCCGATACCCGTAAATAAAAATCTGATGCAACTTAGGGTATGCTGAAGAAGTCCTGTTTTTTAATACTTTTTTCCTTGTGTTTAGATGCAGCTTACAGCTTAACCAATTTAAGGAGACGTTATGGATATCGACTTTACCGGTGAATATTTGGTGAATGATCAAGATGTGACGTTTTATGCCATCGTCAATAATCAGACGGTGGCGTGTATCGTCTCTACTGCTGCCTTAGACGAGTTGGCTGACCCTGACGATCACGAAGATGCTGAAACACTGTTTTTGGATCATCAATACAAATTCGAAGAGATTGCTGAGGGCTTGATCCTTAACCATAAGGTCATTGACGGTGAAATTCATATCCATCGTGGTGAGCTCGACTAAGTTTTATTCACTGGGTTGGGCGATGATTTTTTTGAGGCTGTTCAGAGGGGAGGCGATCTGTCTGCTTTCAGTATGACAACCGTTTCTGCATTACTGAGGGACATCCGCCATTGTC
>NZ_DCSO01000045.1:97093-97896 GCF_002325665.1 Methylophaga sp. UBA1464 | reverse complement strand
GAGGGACATCCGCCATTGTCGACTCTGTGCTGAAAAGCTGCCGTTTGAGCCTCGGCCGGTTGTGCAATTTCATCCATCTGCACGAATCCTGATTGCAGCACAGGCGCCTGGCAGAAAAGTGCATGAAACCGGTATTCCATTTAACGATGCCAGTGGGGACAGATTGCGAGCCTGGCTGGGCCTCTCACGGGAGGTATTTTACGACGATCGTCGGATTGCGATTCTACCGATGGGATTTTGCTATCCGGGAACCGGCAAGTCCGGCGATTTACCGCCACGACCAGAATGTGCTCCGGCATGGCGTGAGACTTTGCTGTCACAGTTTGAAGATCTTCAACTGACGCTGGTAATTGGTCAATATGCTCAGGCGTATCATTTTCCATACAGCAAAAAGACGCTTACCGAGAACGTGTTGGATTGGCGAGAAACCTGGCCGGATAGGGTGCCATTGCCTCATCCAAGTCCGCGTAATAACCGTTGGTTGAAGAATAATCCCTGGTTTGCAGAATGTTTATTGCCGGATTTGCGTCGTCGAGTGGCAGAGGTCCTGTCGGATTCGGAAGAGTAAAGGTGATTTTGCCTGTTTTATCTGCCAGAACAGCATAATTGAATACTATATAGTGAACGTATAACGCTAAAATGTAATGAATTTGCTGATTTTACTCAGTGTGATGCCCGATCTGGAAATAAGAGGTACAGATGATGAAACCACTACCAGATAATATCGTTGCTTATAAACGTACACCCGAATTTGACGAAAGTACGATTCCAACCGGCTTGCTGAATAGCCATCAGACTAAAGA
>NZ_DCSO01000045.1:88663-97021 GCF_002325665.1 Methylophaga sp. UBA1464 | reverse complement strand
ATAGCCATCAGACTAAAGAAGGCGTTTGGGGAAAAATCGTCGTGTTGAGTGGCAAGCTGCTTTACACCATCCAGCAGCCTTTTGAAGAAATAGAATTGGATTCAAATAGAGTTGGCGTGGTGGAACCTACCGTCCTGCATCATGTAAAACCGATGGGGCAGGTGAGTTTTTTTGTCGAGTTTTATCAGTAGCGGATCACTCTACGCAGACGATTTATGTAGATTCACAGTGCCCGGATTTGCCTGGCTTTACCGCCTTTGCGGATCGGCATGACATGCACCATGCTCAAGTCAAGCCTGATGCCCAGCCTGGTTCCCACCGATAAACTATTTCGGAATGACCCGGACAAGGTCAACACAAACTCGGCTCCAGCGACTTCTTCAACCGTTAATGTCAGCAGGTTGATTTCACCTAAATGTCTTGATTCAGTCACCTGGGCATGAAAATCATTTTCCTGTGATATGTCCTGCTGTTTGATTAAGGCAATGCCATCACTCGGAATCACCCAGTTGACTGGCTGACCTGCAGGAATTCGTCCTTTATCACGCACCTGTAAAACAGGTTGTTGGGTTGCTTTCTGACCGTCACCCTTCCAGCGTAACAACCCTTTTCCGGGTGGCTCAGTTGGGCCGATCCACTCTCCCAGAAAGCGATTATGTATACCCACCAAATCAGCAACACGGGCATTACGCGGCGCATTGTAAATATCCGAAGGTGTTCCCTGTTGAAGGATTTGGCCGTTATCGATGACCACCAGCTGATCAGCCAGCAGTCGTGCTTCATTCAAATCATGGGTGACCAAAATAATTGGAATAGCTAAATCACGTCGTAAATCGGCCAGCAACCGATACAGACTTTGACGGTTCATCTGATCCACTGCCGAAAAGGGTTCATCCAGCAGCATTAATCTGGGCTCCCGAGCCAACGCTCTGGCAACGGCCACCCGTTGTTGCTGACCACCTGACAAATCCGCCGGTTTACGGTGTTGTTCTGCGTGAGTTAGGCCAACATGATCAAGCCACTGTTTTGCTTGTTTAGTTCGTTCGGCTCTTGGCAGATGTAATAACGGCAATGAAACATTTTCAATCGCATCAAAATGCGGCATAAGTGCATAGTCCTGGAACACCATTCCCACATGGCGACGCTGCGGCGGCAAACAAATATGGTTGTCGGTATCACACCATATTTCGTCACCGACAATCACTTTGCCATGATGTGGTTGCATCAGTCCCGACAAAATTCGCATCAACGAGGTTTTGCCTGCGCCGGAAGGACCAACCAATGCCAATAACTGTCCGGATTCACATTGAAAGCTGCCTTTCAGAGGCATAGGCTGTGACTGTTCTACCGAGACGTGAAGTGCTGGAGATGTGTGTGTCATCGTCTTACCGCCAATCGTGCCGAGGCAAAAAACGATGCCACGACTGCGGTCAAAGAAAGCGCCAATAACATCATCGCCATTTGATTGGCACCTTCAAGATCAAACGATTGCACCCGATCATAGATGGAGATGGCGATGGTTTTGGTTTCGCCGGGAATGCTGCCGCCGACCATCAATACCACGCCGAATTCACCCAGCGTGTGCACAAAAGTCAGCACCATGCCTGATAAAATGCCGGGCCAGGCCAGCAATACCTCGATGCGCCAGAAACTCTGCCATTTGCTCAGCCCACTCACCGCAGCGGCTTCACCCAACTCTCGGGGAATGGCTTCAAAAGCCCGTTGAATCGGTTGTACCAGAAAAGGAATATTAAAAATGACCGAGGCAATCACCAGACCGGAAAAATTGAAGGTAAGTTGGATACCAAAGGTATTCTGCATCCATTGGCCGAAGGGTGAACCACCCCCCATGGACACCAGCAGGTAGTAACCAAGCACCGTGGGTGGTAATACCAGTGGTAATACCACTAACCCTTCTATCCAGGCTTTATAACGAACCTGAGTGTGTGCCAGCCAACGGCCTAACCACAGTCCGAAAGGCAGTAACACCAGTAAGGTGACAAAAGCCAGTTGCAATGAAAGTGTTAAAGCCTGCCAATCCATTTAACGTTGCTCTCGGTTAGTCATCTGGCATCGCAAAGCCATAACGCAGCATGATTTTTTGGGCCCTGGGCGTGGCGAGAAAGTCATAAAACTGTTGTGCCGATGGCGGGGCATTTTTTATCACCACCATGCGCTGAATAAGTGGCTGATGCAAATGCTCGGGGATCAATTCAAACTCACCCAATCTGCCGACTTGTGGGGCGAGTGCCAGAGATAACGCAATAATGCCGCCTTGAGTGGATCCCGAGGTGGCAAACTGGGCAGCCTGAGAAATATTTTCACCATAAACCAGCTTTGGTTGAATGCTCTGCCACAGATTGGCATATTGCAAAGCTTCCATTGCCCGAGTTCCATAGGGGGCATGTTCAGGGTTAGCGATAGCGAATTTGTGTAATCGGCCATCTGTTACAGCCTTCGTTAAATCAGTTAATTCACCATCAGCTTTTAAAGGTGATTGATGCGGCACGATGATGCCAATGCGACCAATCGCATAGATGCGACCTTCATCTTGGGTTTTATCAGCTTTGGCTAACTCAAACACAAAACTCTCATCTGCTGACATAAACAGATGAAACGGCGCGCCTTGCAGGATTTGGGTTTTGAAGTTACCGGATGATCCAAACACTAAACGCAGTTGCTGACCGGTTTCCTGCTCAAACAGCGCGGCAACTTCTTCTATGGCAAATTTGAGATCAGATGCTGCGGCTATCGTAGCCTTTTCAGCCATTGCCTGGGTTGAAAGCAGCACGAGAAACAGACTGGCGATTAATTTATAAGGCTTCATGTTGTCCTGACTAATAGGGCTACTTTCGTTAGGTCTGTTGAGACATAACGCTCAATATAATGCATGTTATTTATCTCAACAACTTTGCGAACATCAGGTTTAGTCGGTTAATGCACGAACGGCGGCTAATTCTTCGGCAGCTTGAGCATTGAGACGTCTTTCAAGTGCATCATACTTCTCAACCAATTGCTGACCGAGAGTCGTTAACGAAGCGCCGCCACCTCCTTTTCCGCCGCTGGTCGTTTCCACAACCGGTTTGCCAAACCCCTGATTCAGCGAATCAATGAGCACCCAGGCGCGCTTATAGGGGATGCTGAGTTTTCTGGCTGCTGCAGCAATCGATTTCAGTTCCGCGACTGTTCGTAATAAATCGATCTTACCGGGGCCAATGGCTAAACCCTTGCCCAGATAAATTCGGGGACGAACTAAAATGGCAGCTGACGTTTTGGTTGTTGGACACATAGCGCTAGCCTAACCAAAAGCGATGCTGAAGACCAGAGCCATTGTCAGCCGAAATAGAACTCAATACAGGTTAAAGCCTGACCGGGATTTATGCGTTGTAATAGTCATTGTTTATTACGTTATAAACAGCTGATAATGGCCGAGTATTGAACGGCATATTCATCGTGGAGAACAGAATGAAAATTATTGCGCTAATCTTAGGTTTGTCGTCAGTTGCATTGGTATCGGGCTGTGCGGTGAAAACATCAGGTGTCAAAAAAGTCGGCCCGGATACCTATACGGTTTCTGCTGATCATTTGAATGCGTCAACAGCCAAAGCATCTGTACTGGATCAAGCCGGTGCATATTGTGCGAATCTGGGACAAGAAGTATTGGTTACGAAGACCTTGAAACGTCAGAAAGTGAAATATTTTTACGATGTGACGTTCCTGTGTCTGGAAAAAGGCGACCCGCGTTTAGTCAGTCCGGAGTATGAAACCACGGTTGAGCCGAGATAATCGACTCAACCGTTGATGAAACACAAAACCGGCAGTGAGTTTTCTTGGCCGGCTTTGTATTGATAACAAAAAGAGTTTGCTGCCTGTTACACACAACCGTTAGTTATCTGCTTTAGTGTGTAGTAATGTTGGTGCTGCTAAAGCAGCCACTTTTTATCTTTTCTGCCTCTCGTTTAGTAAGCCCATCTCACCCGGAATCGGAGTATTTGAATGCCGATAAAACCCATCACCATTGCAGGCTGGTTATTGTTGTATCTGCTGATTGCCTTGTTGCCGATGATGATTGCGATGGGTATTGA
Source organism: Methylophaga sp. UBA1464 (assembly GCF_002325665.1). Lineage (NCBI taxonomy): Bacteria > Pseudomonadati > Pseudomonadota > Gammaproteobacteria > Thiotrichales > Piscirickettsiaceae > Methylophaga > Methylophaga sp. UBA1464. The sequence continues at coordinate 92,936 of NZ_DCSO01000045.1, read as the reverse complement.
ACGCCCTGAACCGCGAGATTTGCTGGTGGAAATGGGGTCGATGCTGGGGTTACTGGGGTTGGGTATGCTGGCAACTCAATTGATAATTTCAGGCAGACATCGCTGGTTTGCTGCTGGTGTGGGACAAGATAATTTACTGCAGTTCCATCGTCGCACCGGCATTACGGCATGGATACTGATTCTGGCGCACCCTGTATTACTGATGACTGGAGATCAGCAGTTTATTGCCTGGCTGGATCCCACTGAAGACTGGCTGCGGGCCAGCGGTGTTTATGCACTGGCTTTGGCGGTGACAGCATTAATCATCAGTTCGTTGTGGCGTAAACAGCTCGGTTTGCAATACGAAAACTGGCGAACCGTGCATGCGGGCCTTTCATTATTTGTGGTTGCCGGCGGATTGGGGCATGCCTTAATGGGCAGACATCATACTGATGGTTGGTTAACCCAGATATTGTTCATTGCTGCGATCACCATTCCATTGTTGCTGTTGCTGGAAACCCGTTTATGGCGACCTTATCAAATGCAAAAACGTCCTTGGCGGGTAGTCGAGTCCGAGAACACTCGAGCGGATTCAACCGATCTGATTTTAGTTGCGGATGGTCATCGGGGAATGAATTTTAAACCCGGTCAATTTGCCTGGCTGACATTGGGGAGTTCGCCGTTTTCAATTCAGCAACATCCATTTTCAATGGCATCCAGTTCAAGCAATCCCGGACATCTTGAATTTGTGATCAAGGAAGCAGGTGATTTCACACATTATCTGGCGAAGGTCAAACCCGGCGATAAGGCCTTTCTGGAAGGCCCTTACGGGGTTTTTACCATGGATCCAAAAGCCAAACGCCGTGCGGTGTTTATTGTCGGCGGCATCGGCATTACACCCATATTGTCGATGATCCGCAGCCGACTGGTAGAGCATAATCAAAGCCCGATGTGGCTGATATACGCCAACAAATCTGAAGATGAAATTATCATGCGCGATACACTGGAAGCGTTTACCCAAAAATTGCCGCTTCAGGTGCTTCATGTACTTTCTGATCCATCCGATGACTGGATGGGCGAGTCCGGTTACGTTGATGGAGATTTGCTGGACGAATATCTGCCTGAAGATGCAGAGGATATTGATTATTTTGTCTGCGGACCACCACCAATGATGGATCTGGTGGAACCCGAATTACGAAAACGCGGCGTCAATATCTGTCGTATGTATTCTGAACGTTTTAATCTGGTGTAAGGAGTTTATATGTTGCATATCTATGCTCGACGAATTGGCAGTGTGGTCTCCGTCGTTTTGTTGTTGATTGCACTTACCATAGCCTGGTTATTTGCTCGATGAAAAATTTCACCAACTGGAGAAAGTAATGGTCGTCACCTTTAGCACCAAAGCCTATGCCAATATCACCATGATGGGTGATGTGGCCAAAGATATGCTGAAAATAATGGGCCACAGTGGCACTGTTCCGGGAGCCTTTCAGCCCCGTGACTTACCATCAGCTTTATCGAATCTGCAACAAGCCGTCGATTCAAGTAAAGCGGCAGAACAGGATCCTAAAGAGGGTGAATTCAAGCCAGGTTTGTCGCAGCGGGCATTGCCATTAATCAACCTTTTAAAAGCCGCCATTGACGCTAATGCGGATGTAATGTGGGATGGCAAATAGCCTGAAAACCCAGTGATAACAGGCGTAGTGAACATTTTATAAAAACGTGTTTAACAATCCGTTGGCAATGCGCTGAAAGGTAAGATTGTCAGGTATGATTACCCTTTAACTCAATATGACGATTGGCTTGCAATCGCTCATCAGACAGGGGAGTCACATCGTGGAACCGGCCTATTTTATTTATGCCTTTGCAGGTGGTCTGCTGGCAATGATTTTACGCCTGCCACCGTTGGCCGGATTTCTGGCAGCAGGTTTTTTGCTCAATTATTCGGGCTATACGCTCACGCCGACGCTTGAGGCTGTCGCCAATCTTGGTGTGACCTTATTACTGTTTACCATCGGTTTGAAGCTCAATATCCGCACTTTATTACAATCGGAAGTGTGGGGCGTTGCCAGTTTGCATATCACCTTGTCCAGCGTGTTATTTGTGCTGATTCTGGGCTTGCTCAAATTCGCCGGTATCATGCTGATGCAATCGACAGACTGGACAGCCATTGTCATTCTGGCGTTTGCCTTATCGTTTTCCAGTACGGTATTTGCTGTCAAAGTGCTGGAAGAGCGCAGTGAAACCCAATCTTTTTACGGACGGGTGGCGATTGGTATCTTGATCATGCAGGATATTTTTGCCGTGATTTTCCTGTCAGCCACTACGGGCAGTTTGCCTTCAGTCTGGGCATTAACATTATTCTTATTGATCCCTGCAGCCCCATTTCTACGTCAATTACTGGATCGCCTCGGTCATGGCGAAATGCAGGTATTGTTTGGTTTTGTCCTTGCGTTAGTGCTCGGCTATAAGCTGTTTGAACTGGTGGGTTTGAAAGGCGATCTCGGTGCCTTAATCATGGGAATTCTGCTGGCGCCTCACAAAACCTCGGCTAATCTGGCACGATCTTTATTTAATATTAAAGAACTGTTTCTGGTCGGCTTTTTCCTGTCGATCGGTCTGACGGCATTACCCAATTGGGAGCACGTTGGGCTGGCATTGTTATTGTTAGTATTGTTACCCCTGAAAACCGTGCTATTTGTGGTGATATTTCCCCGCTTTAAATTACGGGTCCGCACCTCAGTATTAGCATCGATGACACTGAGCAATTACTCCGAATTTGGCTTGATCGTAACGGCTTTAGCGATGACTCAAGGCTGGTTGAGCAGTGACTGGTTAGTGATTTTATCGTTATCAGTCGCGATGAGTTTTGTGGTGGCTGCGATATTGAACAACTATAACGAACGTCTCTATCAATTAAGCCGTAATCGATTGCAGGAAGTGCCTGCGGCTGAATTACATCCACATGACAAACCTATTGAATTAAATGGCGCACAGGTGGTTATTTTGGGCATGGGCAAAATTGGCCGTGGCACCTATCAACGGCTGCAGCAAAAATATAATTTGAATGTGCTGGGAATCGACAACGATGAAAACAAAGTGGAACGCTTGAGTCAGGATTATCAAATCGTTGAAGGCGATGCAGTGGATTCTGATTTTTGGGACAAATTGTTGGTGAGTGATCAGGTGCAACTGGTGGTACTGGCAATGCCGCATCATGCCGGTAATGTCTATGCGCTTAAACAATTGCGAGGACGGGATTTTAAAGGTCGCGTTGCGGCCATTGTTGAATATTCTGATGAAGTTGAGCGGCTGAAAAATCTGGGCGCTGATGAAGTGTTTGAAGTCTACGAAGGTGCCGGCCTATCGTTGGCGGATCAAGCGATGCAGCACTGAATATCATGGTAAAACGGTAAATCAAAGGCCAGCAATCAGTCTGGCCTTCATTTTGGATAAGGTGTATTTCAGCGCAGTTTATTTCCAGTTGGTCCGCTTGGCTTGCTGAAGTTTTTCATAACCTGCCAATAATGCATTGTGGCGTTCAAAACCCTCCAGGCTGAGGCCAGGGCAATGCAGGTTGTGGAATAGTTTTTCACCTTCGACGATTTGAATGCCATCATCAACATTTTGTTGGCCATACATCAAAGCCAGGCCTTTGCTGTATTCAGCGTAATCGCGTTCATCATCCCATTTGATTTCCAGCAGTGCCTTCAGGCAACGGTAAAACAAAATGTTTTCTTCGCTGGCCTGATCCAAAGCCAGACACCAGTCAATCCAATCGATGGCTTCTTCGTCTTCCAATGCCAGATACAGCATGGCTTTCAGTTCGCCAAGACGAATATCCGCCCATAAGGTGCCGGGATCTGGGGCCAGTCCGATAAACGGAGCCACTGGAGTTTGATCGTTATAACCACCTTCATCAAGACGATCCAGAATATCTTGCCATTGCTCTGGGTCGCCATCTTTCAGAGTCAGAAAGTCTTCGCGGAATAAAGCGCCTTCATTATTGTTTTCCCAAACCAATTCATCGACCGGATAAATATCGGACATGCCCGGCACCAGAATACGGCAGGCATAGACATCCAGATGATGGTAATCGGCAATATAGATATCAAAACCCAGGCCGTGGATTTTGTCGGTCAGGAATTTGAACTCATCGGCGGTGGCATCATCATAATCCCAATCGAAGAAATCGTAATCAGGCGTTTCGCGGAAAAAGTCGTTAGAGATGTAACCGCTGGAATCAATAAAATGCATTTCCAGATTGGCAGGGGAAGCGACCTCATCCAAATCA